>CAXMQD010000103.1:0-2058 GCA_964194965.1 uncultured Acidimicrobiia bacterium
CGTCCACGCGGAGGTCCATGACGCCTTCGTCGAGGGCGCCGCCGAACTCACGCGCGGCTACAAGCTGGGCAATCCGATCGAGCCGGACACCACCCTGGGGCCCCTGGTGCGCGCCTCGGCCGCCGAGTTCGTGCGCGGCCAAATCCAGGACGCGCTTGCGGCCGGCGCCACGGCGCTGATCGATCCCAAGACCTTCCCCGCCAACGAAGACGGCACGCCCTACATGGCACCCCAGGTTCTGACCGGCGTCGATCACACCATGCGGGTCATGACCGAGGAGTCGTTCGGACCGGTGGTTGGGATCATGAAAGTGGAATCCGACGAAGAGGCGGTGGCGCTGATGAACGACAGCGACTTCGGCCTGACCGCCTCGATCTGGACCACCGACGAGGACGCGGCCCTGGCCATCGGCGACCGGGTCGAGACCGGCACCTGGTTCATGAACCGCGCCGATTACCTGGACCCGGCCTTGGCCTGGACCGGGGTCAAGGATTCGGGCCGCGGCTGCTCGCTCAGCCGGGTCGGCTACGAGCAACTGACCCGTCCCAAGTCGTTCCACCTGCGCACCGCGGTCTGAGCGCCACAGCCTACCAAAGCCTGATAGAGTGTCCCGACCATGAATTTCGATCCCGCGACCCTGACCGGCAATTGGAATTACCCGACGGCGATGCGCTTCGGCCCGGGACGCATCGAGGAATTGGCCGAGGCCTGCCAGAGCCTGGGCATGACCCAGCCGCTGCTGGTCACCGATCCCGGCCTGGCCGGGCTGCCCATGATCGCCGAGGCCTTGGCCGCGAACCAGGCGGCCGGGCTGCCGACCGGCCTGTTCAGCGACGTCAAGTCGAACCCGGTCGGCAGGAACGTCGAGGATGGAATCGCGGCCTACCGGGACGGCGGCCACGACGGGGTCATCGCCTGGGGCGGCGGCAGCGGCCTGGACGCGGCCAAGGCGATCGCGCTGATGGCCGGTCAGCGCCGGCCGCTGTGGGACTTCGAGGATCGTGGCGACAACTGGCTGCGCGCCGACCCCACGGGCATCGCGCCGATCGTCGCGGTGCCGACCACGGCGGGGACCGGCTCCGAGGTCGGCCGCGCCAGCGTGATTCTGGACGAGTCCGACCACACCAAGAAAATCGTCTTCCACCCCAAGATGCTGCCGTCCATCGTGATCTCGGACCCGGAGTTGACGGTCGGCCTGCCGGCCCACATCACCGCCGCGACCGGCATGGACGCCCTCGCCCACTGCCTGGAGGCCTACTGCGCGCCGGGCTATCACCCGATGGCCGAGGGCATCGCGGTCGAGGGCCTGCGCCTGGTCAAGGACTGGCTGCCAACCGCGGTCGCCGACGGCACCAACATCGAGGCGCGCGCGCACATGCTGGCCGCCGCCTCCATGGGCTCGACCGCGTTCCAGAAGGGCCTCGGCGCGATTCACTCCCTGAGCCACCCGGTGGGCGCGCTCTACGACACCCACCACGGTCTGACCAATGCCGTGGTCATGCCCTACGTGCTGGCCTTCAACCGCGCCGCCATCGAGGACCGGCTGACCCGCCTGGCCGCCTGGCTCGGCTTGCCCGATCCCTCGTTCCAGAGCGTCATGGACTGGGTGCTGGATTTGCGCGAAAAATTCGACATGCCCCACACCCTGGCCGCCATGGGGGTGACCGTCGAACGCCTGGACGAACTCTCGGAGATGGCCGCCCGGGATCCGACCGCCGGCGGCAACCCGATCCCCGTGGGCGCAGCCGAGATGAAGGAGATGTTCGTGGCCGCCATCGAGGGACGCCTCCCCTGACCGAGGGCCCGCGGGGCGGCCTCGCCGCCGCGCTGCTGCTCGCGCTCTTCACCGTCGCCGCCTGTTCGCCGGCGCGGACCATCGAGTCCTACCGCCTGCTTCACGACGTCACCGCCGGCGCGGGGCCAAGCCGCCTCAAAGAGGTCACCCCCGCGCCGCGCCGCGAAGCCATCGTCTACGCCGTCGACGGCCGCACCTATGCCGCCGACCTCTACCGCCCGGGCGACGCGGCGCGGGCGGCGCTGGTGCTGGTGCCCGGCGCC
>CAXMQD010000104.1:0-1508 GCA_964194965.1 uncultured Acidimicrobiia bacterium
CCGTTGCGACCCCAAATTTCCCGTGGTTTTGCAGGTGGCGAGGGATCTGGGTCTTGGTAGATTTGCCGTGCGAAGATATTGCTTGTTGGAAGCTCAGCGACCCTACTGTCGCAGGAGACCGTCCCGAGGAGCCACTGCCCCGTGTCGAGCCGCGTCGTCACGCTCGTTGCCGCCATGACCGCCGCGAAGGTTCTCTCGCTGTCGGGCAGCATGGTGTTTCCAGGCCTGTTGATCTTGCTTCAGAGCGAGTGGAGTTTGACCAACACCGAGGCCGGCTGGATCAACGGCGCGTTTTCCGCGGAATACGGCATCACGGTGCCGATTCTGACCGGGCTGACCGACCGGTTCGACGCGCGCCGGATCTATCTGTACTCGGCGGCGCTGGGCGCCTTGGCCATGGTCGGCTTTGCGGTACTGGCGGAAGGGTTTTGGACCGCCATGCTTTTCCGCGCCTTGATCGGGGTCAGCTTCGCCGGCACCTACATGCCGGGATTGAAGCTCCTGGGCGCGCGCCTCTCGGGCCCCGGTCAAGGTCGGGCGATCTCGTTTTATGCCGGTTCCGGCGCGATCGGCATGGCGCTTTCGGTGTTCGTGACCGGCCTGGCCATCGGCCATCTCGACTGGCGCTGGGCGGCGGCGCTGACCGGGTTCGGGCCGCTCATCGCGATGGCATTGGTCGTCGCGGTCATCGAACCCGGGCCGGATCGGGCGGCCACACCCTCCGGAAGCTCCTCTGGCAGCTCCTCCGGCAGCCCCTCCGGCAGCCCCACCGGTACGCCCTCTGGGGCGCCGGTTCGGGTGCTCGATTTTCGTCCTGCGTTCCGCAACCGCGGCGCCTTGGGTTACATGCTCGGCTACGCCGTTCATTGCTGGGAAATGATGGGATTCTGGGGCTGGGTGGTGGCTTACCTCAGCTTTGCCCTGACCATCAGCCCGGATCCGGAGTTTCCGTTCTCGCCCCAGGAAATCGCGGCGGTGGTGCTGCTAATCGGCTGGCCGGCGAGTATCCTCGGTAACGAGGGCGCCATGCGGTGGGGCCGTCGCCGTGCGATCTCGCTCTATATGTTGGTCTCGGTGCTGGCCGGACTGGCGCTCGGGTTTAGCGCCGGTCTGCCGTTCGTCCTCGTCGCCCTGCTCGCGGTGGTCTACGGCGCGGTGACCACCTCGGACAGCGGCGCGCTGACGGTCGGGCTCTACGAGGTGGCGCGCGATGGAGAGCTGGGCCGGACCATGGCGGTTTATTCGTCGCTCGGATTCACCATGGCGTTCTTGGCGCCGCTCGCCTTCGGCGGTGTGCTCGATCTGGCCGGCGGCGGCGCCATGGCCTGGGGCCTGGCGTTCATGGTGCTGGTGGCCCTGCCCCTGACCGGTCCGCTGTGGCTCTATCTGTTCGGCGGCCGGCGGCGGAGATAGGAGCCCTACTGCGTCTCGACTTTCGGGATCGAGTCCAGGCCGGGCAGCCAATGCAGCGCCGAGCGGAACCAGATCTGCTTCTTCGGCGTCAGCTC
>CAXMQD010000105.1:0-6023 GCA_964194965.1 uncultured Acidimicrobiia bacterium
GCTAATCGATCGCGCGACGACCGAACTCGACATCGAGTTTCGCATCCAAGGGCGGCACTACGAACTATTGGAATAGGTCGAGGGAACGGAGGCGAAAAAAAGGCGGTGGACGCGAAGGCTCAATCGATCGAGCCCGCGCGCCCACCACCGAACTTGGATCCCCGCCTTTAGGCCTTGGCGCTGGTCTCGGCTCCGCTGCTGGGTTCCGGTTCGCCGAGCTCCTCGCGCACGTCGGCACCGGGCAGACCCGCGTTCTCGCGAATCCTGGTCTCGATGGTGGCGGCGATGCCCGGATTTTCGCGCAGGAAGGTTTTGGCGTTTTCGCGGCCCTGGCCGACGCGCTGGCCTTCGAAGGAGAACCAAGCGCCGGATTTCTCGACGATGCCGGCCTGAACGCCGAGATCGAGCAACTCGCCGTTCTTGGAAATTCCTTCGCCGTACATGATGTCGAACTCGACCACCTTGAACGGCGCCGCCATTTTGTTCTTGACCACCTTGATCTTGGTCTGGTTGCCGACCACCTCGTCGCGGTCCTTGATTGCGCCGATGCGGCGGATGTCGAGACGCACCGAGGCATAAAACTTGAGTGCGTTGCCGCCGCTGGTGGTTTCGGGATTGCCGAACATGACGCCGATCTTCATGCGCAGTTGGTTGATGAACAGCACCATGGTGCGCGAGCGCGAAATCGAGGAAGTCAGCTTGCGCAGCGCCTGACTCATGAGCCGCGCCTGCAGGCCCGGCAACTGGTCGCCCATCTCGCCTTCGAGCTCGGCGCGCGGCACCAGCGCCGCGACCGAATCGATCACCAAGACGTCGATCGCGGCGGAGCGCACCAGAGTGTCGGCAATTTCCAGCCCCTGCTCGCCCGTGTCCGGCTGGGAAATCAGGAGTTCGTCCACATCGACACCCAGCTTGCGGGCGTAGATCGGGTCGAGGGCATGCTCGGCATCGACAAAGGCGCAGGTCCCGCCCAACTTCTGGGCCTCGGCGACGACGTGAAGCGCGAGCGTGGTCTTGCCGGAGCTCTCCGGACCGTAAACCTCGACCACCCGGCCGCGCGGCAGGCCGCCGATACCGAGTGCGATATCGAGACTCAGGGAACCGGTCGAGACGACCTCGGTCTCGACCACGCGTTCGTCGCCCAAGCGCATGATCGAGCCCTTGCCGAAAGCCCGCTCGATCTGGCCGAGCGCCGCGTCCAATGCCTTCTGCTTATCCACCGAATCCCTCTCAATCAGCCGCAAAACGTTGTTCGCCATGACCTGCCCTCACTTATCCCATAGGGGTGTTTCGACTGCAATGTGAGGCCAATGTACTTCTTTTGTTCTGGTTTGCCAAGTGGATTTTTGGACAAAAAGAGAACAAACCGGCTTGGAGCCATCCTTGGGCCGGTTTCATTGGCCCAGCGGAGTGCCGGGTGCTCGCGCAACCGTGGCCGCCGGGGGGGCCGCCAGGAGCCGCCAGGGGCCGCCGTGGCCAGCGCCCCCCTCCCCGAGAGTTCGGATAATGCCCTAGGGGCCTGGAACGCGACCGGTTCCCGATGCCGCCCGCGCCGGCGGCGGGCCCGCCGTGCCGGCACCGTCCTCGCCCAGGACTTCCTTCACCTTGGCGGCGAGCTGCTTGAGGCTGAAGGGCTTGGGCAGGAACTCGATACCGCCGTCCTCTCCCAGGCGCTTGCGGAACGAATCCTCGGTGTACCCGGAAATGAAAATGACCCTCAGTTCCGGGCGCGATTCGCGCACCTGGCGCACCAGGCCCGGTCCGTCCAGGTGCGGCATCACCACGTCCGTAATCAAAAGATCGACCGCTTCGAGCCGATCCTTGAGGACCTCTAGCGCGGTCTCTCCGGAATTGGCCTCCAAAACCTCGTAGCCCTTGTTGCGCAGCACCCTGGCGCTGAACGAGCGTACCGCCTCTTCATCCTCGACCAACAAGATGGTCTCCGCCCCGGTCAGGTCGCGGGTGACCTTGGCCTCGGTATCGGACGCCGCCGCGGCGTCCTCCGAGGCGCCGTCGAACTGCGGCAGATAGATCAGGAATGTCGTGCCCCGCCCGGCCCCGGTTTTGAGATCCACGAAACCGCCGGTCTGCTTGACGATGCCATAGACCGTGGACAGGCCGAGGCCGGTGCCCTGGCCGACGTCCTTGGTCGAGAAAAAGGGGTCGAAAATTCGGTCCAGATTCTCGTTCGCGATACCGCTGCCGTTGTCCTCGACCTCGATCAGGACGTAGTCGCCGGGTGGCATCTCCTCGGCCCTGAGTTTTTGGACGTGACGGGTCGTGACATTGGCGGTTCGGATCGCCAACTTGCCGCCCTCGGACATGGCGTCGCGGGCATTGACCGCCAAATTGATGATGACTTGTTCGAGCTGCCCCTGGTCGGCCTTCACCGTCACCAAATCGCGGCCGTGGATCATGTCGAGCTGGATATTCTCGCCGATCAGCCGGCGCAGCAAATGCGATAGTTCGACCAGGATGTCGGTCACGTCGAGCATGCGCGGCTGCAAGGTCTGCTGGCGCGAGAAAGCAAGCAATTGGCGCACCAGGTTGGCGGCGCGGTTGGCGTTTTGCTTGATCTGCATGATGTCGGCGAAGGACTGGTCGCCCGGCCGGTGGCGCAGCAGCAGCAAGTCCGAGAACCCGATCATCGCGGTCAGCAGATTATTGAAGTCGTGTGCGATCCCCCCCGCCAACTGGCCCACGGCCTGCGTCTTCTGGGATTGGGAGAACTGAATTTCCAGGTTGCGCCGCTCGGTGGTATCGATGAAATACGCGATGTAGCCGGTCATTCCGCCGGCCAGGTCGGTCATGCCTTTGACGTACATCGAGGTGACGGTCTCCTCGCCGTCTCCGAAACGAACCTCCACGGGCGCCGGCCCCGCGCTTATACCGGGTCCGTCGAGGCGTGCCAGCGACGCCTCGACGGAACCACGGTTTTCTTGGTTTACCAAGCTAACCAGCGCGGATCCCGGCGCGACCTCGGTGCCGGCGAGCGCGGCAAAGGCACGGTTGGTTTCGGTGACGCCGCCGCTCGAATCGAGCAGTGCGATGCCGATCGGCGCCTCGAAGAAGAAACGTTCGAAGCGTTGCACGGAATGTTCCAGTGCCTCGGCCATGGCCCGCTCCCGCGACAGGTGGCGGACCACCGAGCGCGTGCGCAGGGCCCGACCGTCCGCGTCGCTGACCAAGTCCTGACTGATCGATGCTTGAAACAATATCCCGTCGGCGCCCTTGAGGGTGGCCTCGCCGCGCGCGGCCGAAGCGTTCGCGAATGGATCGTAGGGCGGCGCGCCTTCAGGCGGCGGGTCGGCGATCACGTCATGCAAGCGAACCGCGCCGCTTTCCAGGTCCTCGTGCGAAAGGCCGAGCCAGTCGCAAAGCGTCTGGTTGGCGAACAGGAACCGGCCCTCCCTATCGACCGAGTAGAACCCGATGGGCGCATGCTCCAAGAGGTCGACGAAACGCTCCTGCTCCTCTTGCATGACCTGTTCCAGTTGCCGGCGCAGGGTAATGTCGTCGACCATCCACAAGACCGTGCCGGGGCGCGCCAAGACCGGATAGGCGACCACGTAACGCCACTCCGTCGCGCCATCGGCGGGACCATCCGTGCCGCCGCCCTCGGCCCCACCCCGGCGCCGCACCGGCAATTCGGCGTTGCCCGCCACCCCGTTACGCGCGTTCGAAACCAGGCGGTCGAGACGGTCCCGGGCCTCCGCGTCGTCCGCCACCTCGACGGCGAGCAGCTCGGGCGTCGGTTTATCGGCACCACCGAAGAAATCGTAAAATGCCTGGTTCGCGAAAATCGTGCGGCCGTCCCTGTCGACGACCTGCCTCGGCTGCGGGATCGCGCCGATGACATCGTTTTGGAGGGTATTCGCCTGGCGCAGCCGGCGAATCGCGATCAAAGCGGCGATTACCGCGGTTATGGTGATAATAAGCAGCACCAGCACCAGCGGCTCGAATCCGGTGAATGGCGGTGGCTCCGTCGCCGCCCCGATGCCCTGCGCGGACAGCGGCGCAGCGCCGCCCAGGCCCCCCGCCAGACCCCCCGCCAGGACCGCCGCCAGGCCCCCCGCGAGGGTCGCAGACAGGAACCGCGCGGCACGCCGCATCATGCCGCAGGGGCGTGGTGGGGCGCGTCTTCGATCGTTTCGCCCTGCCATCATGTCTCGACTCACTGTCATCGATTCACGGTTTAAACCATAGTCGACCGTTGCGCTTCAAGCTACCCGCGCCGGTGCGGTTCCCGGCATCCGCCCCCCGTGCGCTCGGAACCGCGGGGCACCGCGCGCGGCCGGCGGGTTCTCGATCGCCGGAACGCTGTAATCCCCCGCCCATTCTTTGGACCGCCACCTAAATCGGCATACGGAGGACTTCTCGATAGGCGTGGAGCCTCGCCGTCGCGATAGTTGGGCGCATCCGCATTGGCGATATTGCCGGCCACCACCTTCCGGCGCCGGCTGAGCCAGCCCATGCGCATGCCTATGACCGCGAAGATGTCGAACTTGCGTTCCATGCATCATCCAAGGACATACCGAACCTAAGTGCCTGTTAGAAGTGTAATAATCGGATTTCGTAGGTTAAAAACTCGTAAAAATCAGTTTTAATTCATCTCAAATGCTGCTTAATTAGGTAATAACCGGCGCCTCGCAAGGATGCCGGAGTTAACCGGCACAGGAAGGAGCCGGAATGCTCTATTTGACGCGGAAGATAGGCGAATCGGTCATCATCAACGATAACATCGAGGTGACCGTTATCGATATCCGGGGAAAATCCATTAAACTTGGGTTTACCTTTCCGACTGACGCCACGGTCTTGCGGCGCGAGATATTCGAGCGCATCCAGGCCGAAAAACGGGCCGAGGCGGCGGGCGGCGAGGCACTCGCCCAGGTTATCGGGAGTCGAGGGCCAGCCGATCCAGGTCAGACCCAGCCAAAAGAGGGTTCAGAACCCTCGGGCTGACCCCCCCGCCCCGGCCCGGCCCCCCCCCGGCGCGGTCTTTCTAAACCATTCATTAAGCCTGTTGCGCCAGGATGTTTGCCTGGGCGCGCGACGGCCGATCCATGGCCGCTCCCGAGCCTCCGATTCATCGCGGGAGGACGCGTAAGGGCCGTGGCCGAGGAAACGCCCACCTCCGGGCCCAGCGGGTTCGATCGGCGCCAAACGGCGCCGAACGGCGCGCGGCGCATGAACCAGAACAGCGATATCATGGCGGACCTGGATGCCGTCGGCGGTATCGTCGCCCGCGCGGAATCCGAACTGGCCGTGGGTGTGGTGCTCGACCTATCCCCCTTGGAGAGTCTCGTCGAATCGCTCTGCGCCCGCATCGAGAGCCTGCCTCCCGGCGAGGGCCGCCACCTGCAGCCGGAGCTGCTCGCCTTGGCCGACGCCTTCGGCCGGTTAGGCCAGTCGATCGAGACCGCGATGGACGACGTCAAGGCCGAGGTGGGCGAGATCCCCACGCGGCGGCGGGCGGCGGGCACCTACGCGGAATCCTCAGAACCAAACAAGTGAAATCCATGACGCGGACCCGCGCCTAGTGGATAGAATCCAACATATGATGCCCCTACGACGGCTTCCCATCGACTTCGACGGATCGTGAATTCCGTTCTCGACGTCTCCGCCAAGGGCCGGCATCACCCTGGACCCGACACCCTAGAAATTGCCCAGTACCGCTACCAGCGTGCCCTTGAGGATCGCCGCGTTGAACGGCTTTACGATGCAGTTGCTCGCACCGGCTTGCTCGGCGGCGATGAGATTCTCGCTCTTGCTTTCGGCGGTGATCATAATGAACGGCAGCTCCTTGAGCTTGACGTCCGCACGCACTTCCTTGAGCAACTGGAGGCCGCTCATAGGCTCCATGTTCCAGTCGGAGATCACCAAACCGAAATCCTTGTCGCGGAGCTTGGTCAGCGCCGAGCCGCCGTCGATCGCTTCGTCGACGTTGGTGAATCCGATCTGCTTGAGCAGATTTCGGATAATCCTGATCATGGTCTTGTAATCGTCCACGATCAAAATCGACA
>CAXMQD010000106.1:0-1832 GCA_964194965.1 uncultured Acidimicrobiia bacterium
GGCAGGAACAGAAGGAATCCCGTGGCATCGGTCACGAAGCCTGGAGTCAGCAGCAGGACGCCGGCGACCAGCAGGCAGGCGCCATCGAACAGCTCCCGGGCCGGCAATGCGCCGCGGTCGACCTGGTCCCGGGCCCGCAACAGCGTAGCCAGGCCCTGGGCCCGGAGCTGCCAGGTGCCGAGAACCGCCGTCAACACCACTAGGGCGAGGGTCCACCCCAGGCCGATCCAGCCGCCGACCTGGATGAAGACGGCGATTTCGACGAGCGGTACGCCGATGAAAGCGGCCAGAAGGAAGATTGCCATGCTTGCTCTTTCCCCGGAGGTTCCTTATCTATTTTGGGTAAGGCCGTGGTTCTACAAGGATTGCGGCCGGAATTCCACTTCAGCGCCTGGGGAATGCCATGGCCCGGACGCTGATCTTCAACGCACCGGGGAGCGGGCAGGCTACCCGCGCACGGATATATTTATGGGCGACGGCTTCCAGTTTCTCGACATTATCCTTTTCGGGGCGATCGCGGCGTTCTTCGTGCTGCGCTTGCGTGGTGTGCTCGGAAAGCGGACCGGACACGACAAGCCGACCGCCGATCCCTTTGGTTCGCGCGAAAAGGCCGAGGGTGAGGACGACAAGGTGATCTCGCTGCCCGATCGCGGCAAGAACGCCCGTACCGAGGAGACCGCGGAAGAAGACGCCGAGGCGGCCGAGGAGGTCGCGGAACCCCTGGAAGGGGAAGCCGCCACGTCACCGCTTGTCGCGAGCCTGCGCCAGGTCAAACGCGCCGACAAGTCCTTCGACGAGGACGAATTCGTCACGGGCTCCCGGACCGCCTTCGAGTGGGTCATCGACGCCTTTGCCCAGGGCGACGCCAAAACCCTGCGGCCGCTGCTCTCCAACGATGTCTACGGCGACTTTTCCGGCGCCATCGAGGAGCGGGAGAACGCCGGCCAATCGCTCGAAACCACCTTGGTCGGAATCACCGAGGCGCAGATCATCGAGGCCGAGCTCCAGGGCCGGACCGCCTTCGTCACGATCAAGTTCGTCTCCGAGCAGGTCAACGTGGTGCGCAACAGCGACGGCGAGGTGGTCGAGGGTGACCCCAGCCACGTCACCAAAATCACCGACATTTGGACCTTCGCGCGCAACACCCGCAGCCGCGACCCGGACTGGACCCTGGTCGCGACCCGCAGTCCCAACTGATCCTTGGTATCAGCCTGACACGTCTTTTGGGGACGACCGCCTTGGGCCCCATCGCCAGCCCGAAGTCAAGCCGAGGTTTCCACAACAGGCGCGCGCCCTGGGCGTTGACGTTTGTGTTGGCGGCCGCTCTGGGCCTGCTCGGCGCCTGCGAGAAGAAACCACGGGTGGAGGGCCCACCACGGCTTCTGCTGACGCCGGTTTCCTACGCCGAGCTGCCGGACTGGGCCGAGGACGGTCAGGCCGAGGCGTTGCCCGCGATCCTACGCTCCTGCGGGCGCCTCGAGCGCCAGCCGGACTCGCGGGCGGTCGGGCCCGGAGGATTGGGTGGTACGGTCGCGGATTGGCGGCCGGCCTGCGCGGCCCTCGCCGGGGTTGCCGCCGGCGATCACGACGCGGCGCGGGCGGCGATCGAGACGCACTTCGCGCCCTTTCAGGCCAGCGACCCCAGCCACGACCAGGACCGCGGATTGCTGACCGGCTACTATGAGGCCGAACTCAGCGGTGCGGCCTTCCCCGGCGGACCCTACCAGGTGCCGATCTACGCCAAGCCTCGCGATCTGGTGACCGTGAACCTGGGCCGCTTCCGCGCCGATCTCGAGGGCCATCGCATTGTCGGCCGGGTCGAGGATGGCCGG
>CAXMQD010000107.1:0-13793 GCA_964194965.1 uncultured Acidimicrobiia bacterium
ATCGAGGTCGCGATCATCACGGCGATGGTGATCGCGTAGTCGTTGGTCAACTCGAAGACCATGAGAATAGTCGAGATCGGCGCACCCAGGACCGCACCGGCGACCGCGCCCATGCCGATGATGGTATAGGCGCCGTGGCCCGAAGAGAGGTGCGGGAAGGCTTCCGTCGCGATGATCCCATAGGCGCCGCCCAACATGGCGCCGATGAACAGCGACGGCGAGAACACACCACCGCCGAAGCCGCAGCCGAGCGAGATCGCGGTCGCCGCCATCTTGAGCACGATCAGCGCGATCAAGAGCGGCAGCAAATAGCGCTCGGAAAGCGCCGCATCGGTGGCCTCGTAACCGACGCCGAGCACCTGGGGGAAGGCGATCGCAATAGCGCCGATTGCGAGCCCGCCGAGCGCCGGCCGCGCCCAGCGTGGCACCGGCGTCTTGTCCAACAGGTCCTCGGTCAGGAAAGTCATGCGCATGAACACGATCGCGACTACCGCGGCGACACAGCCCAGAATCGCGAAGGCGGGAAACTCCCAGAACGAGGTGATGCTGGGCGCGTCGGGCAGGATGAAGGCGGGGAAATTGCCATAGTGCATGCGGCTGACCATGGTGCCGAGCACCGCGGCGATGACGATCGGCGCGAAGGCGGTCAGCGCGTAGTGGCCGACCACGACTTCGAGCGCGAAGAAGGTCCCGGCGATCGGCGCGTTGAACGAAGCCGCCACCGCCGCCGCGACGCCGCAGCCGAGCAGGGTGCGCGAGGATGTGCGTCCCAGGTGCAACCGCCGCGAGGCCCAAGAGCCGAGCGAGGCGCCCAGATGCACCACCGGCCCTTCGCGTCCGACCGAGGCGCCGCTGCCGATCGAGACCGCGGAGACCACCGCCGCCTTGATGCCATCGGTGAGCGACATGCGCCCGCCGCGTAGCGCGTTGGCCTCGATCACGTGGGCGACGCCCTGGGGCCGGCGACCGGGCATGAAGAAATGGACGAAGAGCCCGACCACCAAACCACCCAGGAGCGGCACCAGCAGAAGCCGCCAAGCCGGCAAGGCGCCGGCCAGCGCCGCCACCTGCTCACCGCCGAAGCCAAAGCCCAATTGCTGCACGAAATCGATGGCGTAGCGGAAGCCAATCGCCGCCAACCCCGCCGTCAGACCGATCCCGACCGCCAAGAGCGAGAGGATGACCTGAACGTTGCGGGTGAGCCGCCGCAGCGAACCGAGCAGGCCGATCGACGAGTTGTCGCCTTGCGCCATGGCCGCCTCCTAACACAGCCGAAATGAATTGGCTACAAGGGCGAGTTCCACGGTGACGAGTTCCACAGTGGCGGTTTCTCCGCTATCCTGACGACATGTCAAATTCAAACGATGACACCCCCACGATCCGCCTGGCCGGGCGCGAGGATGCCGCGGCGATCCTCGGCCTGGTGCGCGAGCTCGCGGTCTACGTGGATATGCTCGACGCGGTCCGCGCCACCGAGGCGGACTTCCTGCGCGACGGTTTCGGCGATACGCCGCGCTTCGAATGCCTGCTGGCCGAGCAGGGCGGCGCCGCAGTCGGCTTCGCGCTGTTCTTCCACAGCTATTCCACCTTCGAGGGCCGGAGTTGCCTCTACGTCGAGGACCTCTACGTCACCGAGCGGGTCCGGGGCCTGGGGCTCGGGCGAGTGCTCATGGCGCGCCTGGCCAAACTCGCCATCGAGCGCGGCTGCGCGCGGCTCGAGCTCGCCGTGCTCCACTGGAACCCGGCGCGCGCCTTCTACCTGCGGCTCGGCTTCGACCACAAAGCCGATTGGCTGTCATACAGCTTGGATGGCGCCCGGCTTCGGTCGCTGGCGGCAGAAAAAATAAGTTAGTTGCAGCGCCCGACGGAGCCTTCGGCGCAGATGCGCTCGCCGTCGATCCAGGTCGCGCCGGAGAGGTCGGCGCGGGTCAAATCGGCACCCCGGAGGCGCGCCGCGGTCAGATCGGCGTCGCGCAGATCGGCTTGGAAGAAGCGCGCCCGGCGCAGGTCCGCGCTCTTGAACGAGGCGCCCCTCAGATCAGCCTTGGTGAAGTCGGCCTCCGAGAGCTTGGCGCCGTCGAGCTTGGTTTCGCGCAGCCGGGCGTTGACGAACTTGGCCCGGAACGCGCTCGCCCCCGAGAGGTCGCTGCCGCTCAGATCGCTGCGGAAAAAGCTGCCGTCGCGCAGGCGCGCGCCGCTCAGATCGACGCCCTCAAGCTCCAAACCGTCGAGGATGCAGCGTTGCCAATTGACTTCGTGGGCGGGCGGGTCGGTACAGGCGGCCAGAGCGGCCCCGGCGGGCAGCAGCGTGGCCAGAAGTACCGCAACCACGGTTCCGGCAAGCATGGCACCCAAGCGGATCATGGCCTCAGGATCGGGCATCGGACCGGGCAAGGCAACGAATTTCCGGCGCCCATCTCTGGCGCCATTTTGATCTCACACCGCGTTTCCGGCCCCGGAAGGCCCTTTGGTGTTATTTCCGCTTGCCGGTTAGACTCATGGCGCGGCCCGCCTCCGGGGGCTGGGGCCACTCCTTGTGGGTGGCGTGGATCGCGGACAGGCGGCTAATGATCTCCCCGGGCATGGCCGCGACCCGCCGGCTCGCCAGGTCGACGTAAAGGCTCATCCACTCGCTGGTCGCGGACAAATAGCCCTTATCCGCGTGGTACATGTGCAGAATGAAGTGAATCCGCTTTTCGTCGAAACCCAGCAATTGGCAGGTAAACCGCAGTGGGTCGCCGTCCACGACTTCGCGCTGATAAGTGATATGCATCTCGGCGGCGAAGGTCGTGCCCCCGGACCGCGCCCGAAACCCCTCGGTCAGGCCGATGTAGTCGAGGAAATCGTCGCAGGCATGGTCGAAGGCGACGACATAGTAGGCCACGTTCATGTGGCCGTTGTGGTCCAGCCACTCGGGCCGAACCCTGTCTCGGCGCAGATCAAGCGGTGCCGGTTCGCCCATATACTCCTCCCGATTCGGGCCGCGCGGCAATTCGAGCCCGCAAGCCAAGTTATCTTGGCCGCGCGTCAAAGGCGATTGCCACGCTTCCAGTTGAATGCCGTATAGGAAAACATCAACGAATTCAAACAGCCGTCTCGATTGTTGCAATTATGCCACAGTGTGGCGAATAGCCGTTGTAAGCGGCCTGTAGCTCGCTAGTTTTCCCCTAATCGGTGTGGTAGGTGAAACGGTATTGGCGAGAATCGCCGGTAGCCGTCGAATGCGGCACCGGCCTTGGTGGTAAGGCTCCGTTAAGCATATATTGTCAGGTTTCCGCCGGGCACCGAGAGATTCGGCGCGAGAACGGAAACTTGGCGATCGGGGCGCCGACAGAAATTGGAGTGCCAGCGTTCGCAGTCGCGCCGCGGGTAACGAAATTTAGGGCGGGTTTTCTTGCGTATTTTGATTGGCGGCATCTTGGATTGGTCGTTTCATCGGCGCGCGATCGTTTTTATTGCGGCGCTGATGCTGGTTGCCGGCTGCGCGAGCCAGCCCAAGCCGGCCGCCGACGGTTGGTCCGAAAGTGACGATCTGGAGATTGCGGAGGTCGATTCCGATAACGACCCGCTCGAACTGCTCAACCGCTTCACGTTCAGCTTCAACATGGCGCTCGACACCGTGATATTTCAGCCGGTGGCGGCCTACTACCGCTTCCTGTTCCCGGTTCAGGTGCGGGATTCGGTGCGCAATGTCTTCCGCAATTTGCGTTCGCCGCTGATTCTCATAAATGACCTGCTGCAGGGCGAAACGGAGCGCGCCGAGACCACCCTGGTCCGCTTCATCGTGAATTCGACGGTTGGCGTCCTTGGGCTGTTCGACGTCGCCGCCGACCTGGGTCACCCCTATCACGACGAGGATTTTGGCCAGACTCTGGCCGTCCATGGCATGGGCGAAGGATTCTACCTGGTGTTGCCAATTCTCGGACCTTCCAACCCGCGCGATGGGGCTGGATTGCTGGCCGACCTTTACCTCAATCCCCTTACCTACGCGTTCGAATCCGTGGATGCCGACGACTGGGTTGTCCCGCGAATCGCGGCAGAGGCACTCGACAAGCGTTCACGCAATATCGAAGTCATCGAAGACCTAAGGCGTGATTCAATCGACTTCTACGCCCGCGTTCGCTCATTATATCGCCAGTCTCGGACCAACGAGATCAATAATGGCAGGGTCCCGGTCGACTCCCCGACATCGGACCTCTACAACTTCGGTTTTGACAGTGATGACGAAAAAGCACCTGAAGACGCACCCAACTAGGCCCACGCGCATGTGGCGCCGGCCCGCGCTTCGTGCGCTGACCGCCGCCTGTCTCTGCGTCGCGGTTCTGGCCGTGCTGGCCGGTGCCGGCCGCCCGGCAAACGCCGCGAGTGACGCCGGTGAGTTCCTCGCTTCGATGACCGGGCGCGCCATTGCGCAGCTGACCGACGAAAGTCTACCGCTGGCCGAACGCAAGGCACGGTTCCGCGGGCTGTTCCGGGAGAACTTCGACATACCCACGGTCGGCCGCTTCGTTCTTGGCCGCTATTGGCGCAAAGCCACGCCGGAGACGCGAGACGCGTTTCTAAGCGTGTTTGAAGACGTCATGATTCAAAGCTTCGCTCCGAAGTTCGCCGGCTATGCCGAGACCAAGTTCGAAATCAAACGCGTCCAATCCCTCGATCAACCGGGACAATTCGTGGTCCGTTCGCGAATCTCTCCCGATCGGGGCACGGTCTTCGAGATCGACTGGCGGGTCCGGGAGCGGGACGGTTTTTTCAAAGTCCTCGACGTGATCGGCGAAGGCGTTAGCATGGCGCTGACCCTGCGCGCGGAATACGCCTCGGCGATCAAGAATTCTGGCGGTCAGGTCGAAGGTCTGGTCGCCCGTCTGCGCGCGCAGGTCGATCGCGAGGCCGAAACCCAAACCACCACTTCCATCGTCAACTGACGACCGCGGGCGCGGCGCGGCGCGCGCCCCGATCGAGCGCAAGCCGTCCCATATTTCCTGGCCCATATTTCTTGGCCCATAATTCTTGGCCCATAATTCTTGGCCCATAATGCTGGATCGTATCGCTGGTGGGGTGAACGGGCATTTCCTTGTGGGCCCGAAGGATCGTTATTTGCTATTTGCCTGGTTGCTGTTCGACGGCAGCGCGGACAATCGAGAAATCGATCGGAACCCGACATAAACAGAGCCACCGCTCGGCGATCGTGTTCCTGATGCCCGGCTAAAGGCTGGCGTTCAGGCAAGAGTGTTCGCTTTGCCCCGATTTTCCCCTCTACCCTCGATTCCGTAGCAAAACTCGGTTTCGTCGGGTCATACGAAGAAGCTTCCGAAAATCGCTTGAATGTGACGGCCGTCACATATTTCTGGCGAATACGTCGCTATGCTTGAGCGGGCAGAGTTGGGGCCGCCGGTGATCTGGGGAGAGCGATGCAGTCTGATGAGAGAAGGTATCCATTCGTCCCTTGGATGCTCAACGGCGCGGGTCAGCGCATTCATTTTCGTCTGCGTGGCCTCGAATTTTGTCACTGCTTTCCCGGGCGATCGGAACACTGCCCAAGGGGACCCAGCCGATCGTAATTTTTGAGCTTCCCAGAAAAGGCGGAGGTAAGCCATGGGACCATGCAGAATATTGAGCCATTTAGGGGGGTTCCTTGCGGTGTTTTTCACTCTCGAATCAACCGCGGCGCTCGCGAAATGTAAGGATCGACCAAAGCCCGAGGTGGACTGGAGCAAGTGCGAAAAAGAGCGCTTGATCCTGCGCGGTGCGGATTTGACCGGCGCCATGCTGGAATGGACCGATCTGAGCATGAGCGACATGACGGACGCGAAGCTCGCCGGAGCGGTTCTTGCCCGGGCGAACCTCGCAATGGCCCGGCTGCGCGGCGCAAACCTGGAGGGCGCCGACTTGACCAAGGTGCAGGGCGACCGAACTGACTTCGAGGCGGCGAATCTTGCTGGAGTCAACCTCAGCAAGTCAGAACTTTCTCGGGCAAACCTGACGGACGCGGACCTCTCCGGCGCCAACCTCACGAAGGCTGAACTTGGCCGCGCCGTCTTAAAGGGGGCTAATCTGGAGGGCGTCAGCTTGCGTTATGCCAATATCGCACGCGCCACATTCAGCGGATCGAATCTGGCCGGGGTAAATCTTGGTGGGGCCTACATGCTGCGAACCAATATTGAGGGCGCCGACCTCTCGCAGGCAGAGAACCTAATCCAGCAGCAGATTGAAATCGCCTGTGGTGACGATAAGACCAAGCTTCCAAGTGGCCTTCAGAGGCCGGCCGCTTGGCCCTGCGCCCGGGACGAGTGATCCTAGAATCTCTTACTTTCCGGGGTTTATCGGGCTCAACGTGTTGGTCGGCGCAGCCCTAGGCTTTGAGCGCAATTCGTGGTAGTTTTCCTAACAGCGTATATTACGCGACTCGAGAATATTAGATTAAGCCCTCTAGAGGCGCCCAGCGGCCGCATGCCATGTCCATCAAAACTATCGCAGTGCCCGTTCCTAATCTCATTCAGGCGCGCAGCGCCCTGGAGACCGCATTCCTGGTGGCGCGCCGCTTCAATGGGCACGTCGTCGGCGTTCACGTTCGACCCGCTTTTGACAAGGAGAAGGCCGAAGCCATCATGGAAATGGCTTCCTTGGGAAAGTCCAACCCGCTTTTACGCGAGACGGGCGGTTCGCCGGTGTTCGCCGAGGATGAGGACACACAGGCGGCACGGCAGCTTTTCGAAGATGTTCGGCAAGCCATGCAGGCCCGATCGGGAGACCGGCCCAGCGATCCGCCTGAACCGTCTGGGGCGTTCAAAGAAATTGCCGGAGATGGTCCCGAGGCGATCGCGGAGCAAGCCAGGCTATTCGATCTGGTCGTGGTCAGCCAGCCGAAGAACGATCCAGACCATAGCTTGCGCGAAACATTGCGAGCGGCCCTCTTCCACTCCGGGCGGCCGGTTCTTTCGGCGCCAGAACGCAAACCCGCGACCATTGGAGAAACGATTCTGATCGCCTGGAGCAGCAGCGCACTCGCGGCACGTGCCGCGGCCATCGGACGTCTTTATTTTGGACGCGCTCGGAAGGTAGGGGTTTTGACTATCGTGGACCGGCATGGCCACGGCCCTTCGGCGGAGGAGTTCGTAGAGTCCCTGGTTTGGCACGGTATCGACGCGACATTGATTGAGGCGGAACTCGATCGCCGTCTCCTGGGTGACGTGATGCTTGACCAAGCGGCGGCATTCGGTGCGGACCTTCTTGTGATGGGGGCCTACTCGCAGAGCCCGTTTCGAGAGTCACTGACCAGGGGCGCTACCAATCACATTCTCACCCACGCCAGGCTTCCGGTCCTCATGACTCATTGATGCGCCGCGAAAATCGAAGCGGCGCAGGGTCGGCGAAAATATATTAGTCGCCCCAAAACCGATATGTCGAATCTCGAATGAACCGGAGCTAATGCGAGAGCCGCCGGTACTTGATGCGGTGCGGCTGATCGGCCCGGGCGCCGAGACGGCGGCGGCGGTCGGCCTCGTAGTCCTGGTAGTTGCCCTCGAACCAGATCGCCTGGCTGTCGCCCTCGAAGGCCAGGATATGGGTCGCGACCCGGTCCAGGAACCAGCGGTCATGGCTGATGATCAACACGCAGCCGGCAAACTCCAGAAGCGCCTCCTCGAGCGAGCGCAGGGTGTCCACGTCGAGATCGTTGGTCGGCTCGTCGAGCAGTAGCACGTTGGCACCCTCCTTGAGCATCTTGGACAGATGCACCCGGTTGCGCTCGCCGCCGGAGAGTTGGCCAACCTTCTTTTGCTGATCGCCGCCGCGAAAATTGAACGCACCGACGTAGGCGCGCGATTGGGTCGTGTGCTTGCCGAGCTGGATCGTGTCCAGGCCGCCCGAAATTTCCTCCCAAACCGTCTTGTCGGACGCCAGGCTGTCGCGCGACTGGTCGACGTAGCCGAGCGTCACGGTCTCACCGACCCTGAGCGTGCCGGCATCGGGCTGCTCCTGGCCAACGATGGCGCGGAACAGCGTGGTCTTGCCGGCGCCGTTGGGGCCGATGATGCCGACGATGGCGTTCGGCGGGATCTTGAAGTCGAGGCCCTCGATCAGCAGCTGCTCGCCGAAGCCCTTGGTCAGACCCTGGGCCTCGATCACCAGATCGCCGAGCCGCGGGCCCGGCGGAACCGTGATCTTGCCCGGCTCCGGGGTCTTGTTGGCGGCCTCGACCCGCAGGCTTTCGTAGGACTGCAGACGCGCCTTGGACTTGGCTTGGCGCGCGCGCGGGCTCTGGCGTACCCATTCCAGTTCGTGCCGCAGGGTGCGTTGGCGCGCGGATTCGGACTTCTCTTGCTGGGCCAGGCGTTTCTGCTTCTGCTCCAGCCAGCTCGAGTAGTTGCCCTTGAACGGAATGCCTTCGCCGCGGTCGAGCTCGAGGATCCAGCCGGCCACGTTGTCCAGGAAGTAGCGGTCGTGGGTCACCGCGACCACGGTGCCCGGGTATTCCTCGAGGAAGCGCTCCAGCCAAGCCACCGACTCCGCGTCCAGGTGGTTGGTCGGTTCGTCGAGCAGCAGCATGTCGGGTTTCTGCAGCAGCAACCGGCACAGCGCCACCCGGCGCCGCTCGCCGCCGGACAGCTTGGTCACCTCCGCATCCCCGGGCGGGCAGCGCAGCGCGTCCATGGCGACCTCCACGGTGCGCTCCAGGTCCCAACCGCCGACCGCGTCGATCTGCTCCTGCAGCTCCGCCTGCTCGGCAATGAGCGCGTCGAAGTCGGCGTCCTCCTCGGCGAAGCCGGCGCTGACCGCCTCGAAGCGGTCGAGCAGGGATTTGACCTCCGCCACGCCCTCGAAGACGTTGCCGGCCACATCCTTGGCCGGATCGAGTTCCGGCTCCTGGGGCAGGTAGCCGATCTTGATGCCGTCCGCGGCCCAAGCCTCGCCAACGATCTCGGTATCGAGCCCGGCCATGACCCGCATCAGGGTCGACTTGCCAGAGCCGTTGAGGCCGAGCACGCCGATCTTGGCGCCCGGCAGGAAACTCAGGCGGATGTCCTTGAGCACCTGCTTGCCGCCCGGGAAGGTCTTGGACACCCGGTCCATGTGATAGACGTATTGATACTCGGCCATGGAGTTCTTTCTCGGTGGTTGTTTGAGGCGATGGTCGGCGGGCGGTTCGCCGCCGTCCCATAGGTAGGTAGGACGCCCCGGCGCCTGGGCAATAGCATTGCTGGGGCTTATCATACCAAGGAACGTCTATACAACGAACCTGACCGGGTGAGACCGCGGCCATGCGTTTGAGAGTCCTGCTTGCCATTGTCTGTGCCGGCATGGGGCTGTTCGCGGCCTTGGTGCTGGCGGCCGCACTATGGCTCGCCGGCGGCGCGCCCGACCGCGCGCCCGGCGGCCTGGTGCTCTGGGCCGGCGTGCTGGCGCTCGCGGGCGCCGCGGCGCTGGCCTATCTGCTGCTGCACCGACGGATCGCCCGGCCGGTGGCGGAGCTCGTGGTGCAGGCGCACAGCCTGGCCAACACCGGGGCCGGACCGGTGCTGGCGGCCCCGGAGGGTCACGCGCTGGACGACCTGCCCGGGAGCCTCGGCGCGCTCAGCCGTGAATTGATCGCGGCGAGGCGCCAGATCGTCCAGGCCATGGCCGCCGAAAGCGCCCGCGGCGAGACGCGCCAAGCCTGGCTCGAGGCGGTACTGCTGGCGCTCGGCGAGGGTGTCATCGCATGCAATCTGAATCACGAGATTCTGCTCTACAACCAGGCCGCCCAGCGCATCCTCAAGCAACCCGGCGGCCTCGGCCTAGGGCGCCCGCTGTTCGGCCTGATCTCGCGCGCTCCGGTGCTGCACGCGCTCGAACGCCTCGAACACCATCCCCCGGTCGGCCCCGGCATCGCACCGGGCCGGGTCACGTTGCCGCTGGCCTGTGCCGTGGTGGACGGCGGTGCCCTGCTCGACGGCCGCCTGACGCCGATTTTCGAGGACGGCGCGCGGATGACCGGCTACGTGCTCAACTTCGCCGACATCTCGCGCGACCTGGAGGAGTTCGCCCGCCGCGACGGCCTGCTGCGCGCGGCCACCGAGGAGCTGCACGCGCCACTGGGCAAGCTGCGCGACGACGCGGAGACCCTGGCCGCCGAGCCCGACCTCGCGGGGGAGCAGCGCCAACATCTAGCCCGGGCGATCCGGGACAACAGCGCCGAGCTGAGCGCGGCTCTCGAGCGCCTCGACGCGGAACGCCGCGCCCTGCCCGGCGGACGCTGGCCCATGGCCGAGGTCCATTCCGCCGACTTGGTCGCCGGGATCGCGCGCCATCTGGCCGAGCGGGCCGGTATCGAGGTCACCATGACCGGCATCCCGCTGTGGCTCTATTGCGACGGCCAGGCATTGATGCTGGCCATCGAGGCTTTAGTCGAGCGGCTTTCGGAGCACAGCGGCGTCAAGGCCTTCGACGTCGAGCCGGTGCATGCCGGCCACCGCATCTCGATCGACATCGCTTGGGCAGGCGAACCGGTCCCGGACCGGGTGTTCGATGCCTGGCTGGCGGATCCGATCGAAGACGCACCGGGCTGCGACAGCATCGGCGAGGCACTCGACCTGCACGGCAGCCAGGCCCATTGCCGCCAGTCGCGGCCGGGCCGAGCCACTCTGCACGTGCCGGTGCCCGCCGCCAGCGAGCCGGCGCGCGAACCCGGCCACGACGAATTGCCGCCGCGGCCCGAATTCTACGACTTCGACCTGCTGGGGCGCGGGGGGATTCCGGGAGGCGTTCCGGGGGAAGCTCAAGGTGAGGGTCTGGGGGCGGCCCCTGGCGCGCTCGGCGCGCGGCCTCTGCGCGAAATCGACTTCGTGGTGTTCGACACCGAGACCACGGGCCTCAAGCCCTCCGAAGGCGACGAAATGATCGCCATCGCCGGGGTCCGGGTGGTCAACGGCCGGGTGCTGAGCGGCGAGATCTTCGAGCGCCTGATCGATCCCGGGCGGCCGATTCCCAAAGCCTCGATCCGCTTCCACGGCATCACCGAAGAGATGGTGCGCGGCCAGCCGAGCGCGCGCGAGGTGCTGCCCCAGTTCCAAGCCTTCGTCGGGGCGGCGGTGCTGGTCGCCCACAACGCCGCCTTCGATATGAAGTTCCTCAAGCTCAAGGAGGCCGCGGCCGGAGTCGCCTTCGATGGCCCGGTGCTCGACACCCTGCTGCTCTCGGTGCTGCTGCACGGCGACGCGCCGGACCACTCGCTGGACGCCATCGCCGAGCGCCTTGAGATCGAGATCGAGGGCCGCCACACCGCACTCGGCGACGCGCTCGCCACCGCCGCGATCTTCGCCCGCCAACTCGGCCTGCTCGAAGCCCGGGGCATCGAGACCCTGGACCAAGCGCTCAGCGCCTCGGGCGGCATGATGGAAATCAGAAGACGCCAGGCGCAGTTTTAGATTGCAGCGTGGTTGAGCGGCGCGGCCGGCTCGCCTAGGGTTGGTCGGGCGTTTATCAGCGGGTTGGACCGGCACCATGAGCGGGACACAGAACGATAAGTTTCGGGCATTCAAAGCCCTGCACGAGCGGCCGGGGGTCTTCGTCATGCCGAATCCCTGGGATGCCGGTACGGCACGGATCCTGACCGCGCTCGGCTTCGAGGCGCTGGCGACGACGAGTGCGGGGTTCGCGTTCTCGATCGGGCGCCGCGACTCGATCGCCGGGCTGACGCGCGACGAGATTCTCGGCAATGCACGGTCGATCGTGGAGGCGACCCACCTGCCGGTATCGGCCGACCTCGAGGACGGCTTCGGCGCCGCGCCCGAAACTTGCGCGGAAACCATCAGGCTGGCGGCGACCGCGGGGCTAGTTGGCGGTTCCATCGAAGACGCCACCGGCGACCCGGAAAATCCCATTTTCGAGTTCGGACATTCGGTGGAGCGGGTTGCCGCGGCTAGCGAGGCGGCGCGCGCAGTGCCATTCCTGGTGACCGCGCGGGCGGAGAACTTTCTCCATGGCCGCCCCGATCTCGACGACACCGTCAGGCGGCTGCAAGCGTTCGAGAAGGCCGGCGCGGATGTAGTCTACGCTCCCGGGCTGCCCAACCTCGATGCCATCCGTACGGTATGCTCGGCCGTCGAGAAACCGGTGAACGTGGTAATGGGTCTCCAGGGTGCGACTTACACCGTCGACGAACTGCAAGATGCCGGTGTCAAAAGAATCTCCGTGGGGGGTGCGTTCGCCAGAGCGGCCCTCGGCGCCTTCGTGCGGGCCGCGGTCGAGGTGAAAGACAACGGCACTTTCACTTTTTCGGCCGACGCGATTCCCGACGCCGAAGCCAGCGGCTACATGGCGGTCTCAAAACGATCGTAATGCACCTCGGCGAGGGCTCCCCCCTCCCCCGCCTCTCAAAAAACCTCGCCGCGGAATTCCAGGCGGACGGCTTCGGCCAGCATGCGGATGGCCTTCAGGGCGCGGATCAACTGTTCGCGCTCGCGCTTGCGCATGCGGCGCGGATGCAGGTAGTTGCCGACCGGCTTGCCGGCCTTGAAATCCGCCAGTTGCTGGCGCAGCAACAGATGGGTGACCTGGCGGAACGCGCCGTCGAAATAATCGGCGTCGTCGGCGGAGAACACCTCCTTTTCCTTGAGCGCGGCGATCCGGGCCAGCGTCGAGACTTCGGCGATGCCGTGGCGCAGCGCCATGACCCGTACCGCGGACACCAGCGGCAAGGTGCCGGCGTACTTCAAGTTGATCTTGCCCTTGCGCTCGGGCTTCTTGTGCTCGGTGACGAAGCGCCCGAACCAACCCAGCGCGACGTCGTGGCGGGTCGCCTCGCCGGCCAGCGCGAACAGGAACGCGGAGCTCGACCCGGCCATGGCGAGCGCCGCCTCGCGCAGCTCTTCGACCCAGACTTCCGGGCCCCAGAAGCCGCGAAAATCGAAGAAGATGTCCGAGAGCTGGGCCGCGGTCTCGGTGCTCTTATGGCCCCAGATGCCAAGCTGGTGGCGCCACTGGCTGCGGGTCTTGCGCCACATCGGGTTGGTCGCCATGACAAAGCCGAGGCAGAACGGAAAGCCGATCGTGTCGAGCGCCCGGGTAAAGCGCTCGGCCAGCTCGATGAAGTAGGCGTCGATCTCGGTGTGGCGTTCGTCGGGATAGTCGTCGAGGATGAAGCCGTTGTCCTGATCCGGATACAGGAAGCTTTCGCCGCGCCCGCCCGAACCCATGACGATCGCCGCGAAGCCGACCGGCGGCGGCCCATGGCCAGCCGCCTCCATGTCCTTAAGCGCAGCGGCCAGCACCCGGCGGTGGATGTCGCGGTTGATGTCGGTGAGCAGGGCTTGAACGTCGGGCGCCGGCACGCTGTCCGCGAACAGGTCCTCGGCCAGGTCGACCTCCGCCGCCTTGATTTCGCGCAGGCCCTCGAGGCCGCCGTCGTGGGCGATACGATCGACGTGGCGCAGGGTCTGCTCGCCGGCGATGGCGAGCGCGTCGTGCAGGTCGAGCATGCCGCGGGGCCGACCCTCATCGTCGACCACCGGCATGTGGCGCCAGCCGAAGCGGCGCATGGCGGCGATCGCCCGGTAAAGGTAGTCACTCGTGGCGACCGATTGAACCGGCCAGGTCATGACCGCCGAGGCGGGTTCCGTCCCGGTGCAGGAAAACGTCACGCGCCGGGTCACGTCCTGCTCGGTCACGATACCGGCCAGGCGCCCTTCGTCATCGACGATCAAGGCCGAGCTGGCCTTTTCCGCGGTCATGCGGCCGACCACCTGGGCGATCCCGGTCTCGGTACCGAGCACCACCGGCGCAGGCCGCAGATAGTCGGCGACCCGTTGCGAGAA
>CAXMQD010000108.1:0-7683 GCA_964194965.1 uncultured Acidimicrobiia bacterium
GGCGGATGCAGCCGAGGATCGGGAAATCCAGGCCGCATCGCCCGAGGTCATGGACCAGGACGACCCGGCCGTGCGGCGTTGCTTCGCCGATCTGCTCCAAAATCAGCAAGACGGGAACGCCGGATAGCGCATGTCCTATCAGTCCCTGCCGCTCGAATATCCGCGTACGAAGATCGTGATCGTCGACGACGACGATTTGTTCCGGGAGTCCCTCGGTCTCAATCTGGCCGAGCAGGATTACGAGGTGATCGATTTCCCCGCCGGGCAACCGGCGCTCGACTATCTGCTGGCCGGAAACGGCGCGGATGTTGTTCTGCTCGACTGGCGCATGCCGGGGCTCGACGGACCGGCGGTATTGCGCCGCCTGCGCGAGAGCGATGTCCACGTGCCCGTCGTGTTCCTGACCATGTTGAGCGATGAGATTTACGAAGAAAACGCACTCAAGTGGGGTGCGGTCGATTTTATCGACAAGTCGCGGCGGTTGCCGATCATCCTCGGCCGGTTGCGGCTGATAACCGACGGCGCCAAGCCGATTCCAGCGTCCGGGGGTCAGGCCGATTCCGGAGTGACCGAGGCGTCCGGCGGTGTGCTGCGCCGCGGACCGCTGGAGCTGCGCCAGGCCATTCACCGAGCCTATTGGCGCGGCGCCCAGGTCGATCTGACGCTCAGTGAGTTCGGCATCGTGCGCTTCATGGCGTTCCAGGCGAAGGGCGATGTCACCTACCGCCAAATTTACGACGTGGTGCGCGGCAAGGACTTCGCCGCCGGATATGGCGCCGAGGGCTTTCGCGCCAACGTGCGCTCTTTCATCAAGCGCATTCGCAAGAAGTTCCGGGAGGTCGACCCGGAGTTCGAGACGATCGACAACTATCCCGGTTTCGGCTACCGCTGGCGCGATGCCGCGGCCGCGGAGGATCTGGGCGGACCGGACGGTAAGGTCTGACCGTGGCACGGGCCGAGGTGACATCCGCGCCGGGCGGCCGCTTCCGAACCCGACGCTACGGCTTCACTCTGCCCGGCCTGGTCCGCTCCCTGGTTGGCAAGCTGATCCTGTTGCTGATCGTTTTCGTGACCGTACCGGTCATACTCTACTCCGAGTTTCGACAGGCGGACGCCGAGAAGCGGGCGCTGTTGCTCGAGAGCGCACGCGCCCAGGGCCACTTGATCGCCGAGAGCTTGCGGCCGCTGCTAAGGCGAGAGGGCGCCGCCTCGCTGCCCGAACTGAACGACGCGATCCGGGCGCTGGCGACCAAGGAGACCGGCATCAAGGTGCTGTACCACCCGGCAGGTGGGGGCGACGTTTCGGGTTTCTTTTTTGTTGCCTCCGAGCCGCCGGCGACCATCGCTACCCTGGATGAGGAGCGCGAGCAGCTACGCGAACGCGGCGTGCTCGACCGATTGACCGAATCCTGTGACGGCGCGATCCCCATGGCGCTGCGCCATCAAATGGCGGGTGGTCGGGAGCACCTCTTGACCTCGATCACCCCGGTTACGACCCAGGCCGGCTGCTGGGCCGTGATTACCACCCATTCGACCGGTGGGATTCTAGGCACCGCGATCGATCGGCCCTATTGGAAGACCATCGAGGTGCGGGTCGCGTCTTGGATCTACTTCGCCATGGCTGTCGTCACCATCGGTCTGTTTTTCACCATCTGGCGCGGCCTGAGACGGTTCCGGGATATGGCCCGTGGCATCTCGGTGGGCGGGACCGGGGGGCCGGGCTTCGCGGCGCAGAACCAGGTGCCCGAGCTCGCCTTCGTGGCCGAGGAATTCGACCGCATGACCGGGGCGCTCCGGGATTCGGCCGAGAACCTGCGCCAGGCCGCCGAGGACAACGCCCATGCTTTTAAGACTCCAATCGCGATCATGCGTCAATCGCTCGAACCGCTGCGCCGCCTGGTCACCAAGGACGACTCGCGCGGCCGGCGCGCGCTCGAGGTAATCGAGGAATCGGTCGACCGCCTGGGCCACTTGGTCGTCAGCGCCCGCAGGCTCGATCAGGCGGCCGCGGAGCTGTTGGATTCGCCGCGCGCGACGACCAACCTTTCCGATCTTTTGGGACGCATGTTGGCGGCCTACGGCGACAGCTTCGCCGGCCGCCGCCTGAGCCTCAAGCAGACGATCGCGCCCGAAGTGGTGGTGCGCGCCGGCGACGATCTCATGGAAACCGTGATCGAGAACGTGATCGACAATGCCATCCAAGCCTCGTCCGAGGGCGGCGAGATCGAGGTCGAGCTGCTGCACGAAAGTGGCTGGGCCGGCTTGGTGGTGCGTGACCGGGGTACGGGCGTTCCCGAAGCCGATCTGGAGCGCATCTTCGAGCGCTACGTCTCTCTGGGCCGGAGCGGCAATGATGGGGGCGCGACGACCTCGACGGCCAATGCCGAGACCACCGGTGCCGAGATCACCGATGCCGAGGCCGCCGATGCCGAGGCTAAGGACGTCCACTTCGGCATCGGGCTGTGGATCGTGCGCCGCAATCTGCAAGCGATCGGCGGCGAGATCCACGCCGAGAACCGGGATGCCGGTGGCTTGACCGTGGTGATGCGTATCCCCTTGGCGGGCTAATCAGAAAGCACGCAACAGCCGCGGAAAGGCGACCGCTAGGGTGACTGCCCGGACGGCCATGAACAGGGTGAAGGCGAGCCACAGGCCGTGGTTTCCAAGTGCCGGCACCAGTAACCAACAGGCGCCCAAGTAGGCGAGCACGGAGACCGCCATGGCATTGCGCATGGCCGCGGTCCGGGTCGTTCCAATGAAGATCCCGTCCAGCAGGAAACTCCACACCGAGACCAGCGGAGACAGCACCATCCACGGCAGGAACACCTCGGCCGTGGCCCGCACCTCCGGAAGTACTGTGAACAAGCCGATGATCTGTGGGCCCAGGGCCGCGTAGGCCAGGGCGACCACGACGGCGCAGCCAAAGCCCCAGATCGTGGCGCTGCGCACTGCCCCCAGGAACGCCGCGCGCGAGCGGGCGCCGAGCGCGCTGCCGGCCAGGATCTCGGCGGCATGGGAGAAGCCGTCCAGGCCATAGGCCATCATCGTCAGCAGGTGCATCAGAATGGCGTTGGCGGCCAGGGTGATATCGCCCATCTTGGCGCTCAGCGCGGTGAAATAGCTGAACGCGAAAATCAGCGCGAGGGTGCGCAGGAAAATGTCGAGATTGACCCGGAACAGGGCCACCACGCGGTCGCGGCGCCGCAAACGGCTCCAATCCCAGCGCCCGCCGCTTCGTGCCACGGCGCGCCCGACGACGGCGATTCCAAGCGCGGCCGCGCCGGTTTCGGCAATCAGGCTGGCCAGCGCCACGCCCTCGATGCCCCAGCCGAGGCTGATCACGAAAACCAGATCGAGCACGATGTTGACGCCATTGAGCGCGACTTGCAGCACCAGCGCGGTACGCGCCCTCTGAATGCCGAGCAGCCAGCCCAATACCGTGTAGTTGACCAGCGCGGCCGGGGCGCTCCAGATCCGGATTTCGTAGTAACTCGCGGCCTGGGTCTCGACCTCGGGGCTGGCTTCGAGCAGATCGAACGCCAGCATGCCGATCGGCGCCCGCAGCGCGATCAATAGCGTACCGAGCCCGAGCGCCAGGATCAGGGGCCGTAACAGCGTGGCGCGCAGCTCGTCCCGGTCGCCGGCGCCGTGGGCCTGGGCGGTAAATCCGGTGGTGCCCATGCGCAGGAAACCGAAACCCCAGAACAAGAATGAGAACACGATCGCCCCGATGGCGACTCCGCCGATGTAGGCGGCGTCGGGCAGTTGGCCGACCACCGCGGTATCGACGGCGCCCAATAGCGGGGTCGAGAGGTTGGCCAGCATGATCGGCCCGGCCAGGGCCCAGACCCGGCGGTGCCAGCCGCCCGCCGGCGCGCCGGGCAGTGGCGCCGGGCCGCAAGTCGCGGTCATGCCTAAAACCTCTACTCTTGGGAGCCGCCAAGGGGGCCGGGAGTGTTCGATCATAGCGGTCCGACCGCGCCGGTGGTAATGCTTTGAGGCCGGTCGGAACGGCGCCCGCGCGGGGGCTTGCGGCGGCGGGCCTGGTCTCGCATAACATGCCCAACAAATAAAGGGTGCAGGGGAGGTCTCCAGCGGCATGTCGATCGAACATCCCTATCTGCTGTTTCTCGGCGACGCGGCCGATCAACTGGCGGCCAAGACCGCCCAAGGCATCGCCCATTGGCGGCCGGAATGGTGCCTGGGGCAGCTGCGCCTGCCCGGTTGCAATGCCGATCTGGGGCTCGCCGATCTAAGCCTCGAGCAGGCGGTCGAGGCCGGCACCCGGACGCTCGTGATCGGGGTCGCCAACCGTGGCGGCGTGATCTCCGAGGCTTGGGTTGCGGTGCTGGAGCAGGCGCTGCGGCTCGGCATGGACCTGGCCGCTGGCCTGCACAACCGCCTAGCCGACGTGCCGCGCCTAGCCGCGACCGCCGAGCAACACGGGCGGCGGCTATTCGACGTGCGCCACCCAACCCGCGAATTCGAGCTCGCCAACGGCAGGAAGCGCGCCGGCAAGCGCCTGCTTACCGTGGGCACAGACTGCTCGGTCGGCAAGATGTACGCCTCCCTCGCCATGGAGCGGGAAATGCGCGCCCAAGGGCTGAACGCCGACTTCCGCGCCACCGGGCAGACCGGCATCCTGATCGCCGGTGACGGCATCTCGGTCGATGCCGTGGTCGCCGACTTCATCGCCGGTTCTATCGAGTGGCTGGCTCCGGCCAACGACCCGGACCACTGGGACGTGATCGAGGGCCAGGGCTCGCTGTTTCATGCATCTTTCGCCGGGGTCAGCCTGGGTCTGATGCACGGCGCCCAGGCCGATGCCCTGGTGCTGTGCCACGAACCGACCCGCAGCCACATGCGCGGTCTGCCGGATTACGCCCTGCCGGGGCTCAAGGAATGCCTGGAAGCAAATCTGGCGGCGGCGCGCCTGACCAACCCGGCGGTCGCGGCGGTCGGGGTCGCGGTCAATACGTCGCAAATGGCCGAGGGCACGGCCGGCGGCTTGCTGCGCCAGATCGAAGACGACCTCGGTCTACCGGCCTCGGATCCTTTCAAGGACGGGGTCGCGCCCATCGTCGCACGGCTTGTCTGATCATGCCTGAACTCAGCGTTCGCCAAGAAAGCTGGCCGCTGGCCGGCAGCTTCACCATTTCGCGGGGCACCCGGACCACCGCCGAACCGGTTGTGGTCGAGCTTGCGGCCACCGGGGACGACGGCCGGGTCGTTCTCGGCCGCGGCGAATGCGTGCCCTATGCCCGTTATGGCGAGACGGTGGCGGGCGTGATCGCGGCCATCGAGGGCCTGCGGTCGCGGATCGAGGCCGGGCTCGACCGGATCGGGCTGCAGGATCTGCTGCCGCCGGGCGCCGCGCGCAACGCCCTCGACTGCGCCTATTGGGACCTGGAGGCCAAGCGCGCCGGGCAGCCGGTCTGGCAGCTCTGCGGGCTGCCGCCGCTCGAAGCCGTCACCACCGCCTACACGCTGTCGCTGGATGCGCCCGAGGCCATGGGCCGGGCCGCGGCCGAAAACGCCGCACGGCCGCTGTTGAAGCTCAAATTGGCCGGTCCCGACGACTTGGCCCGGGTCGAGGCGGTACGGGCGAATGCACCGGAGACCCGGCTCATCGTCGACGCCAACGAGGGCTGGTCGCTGGACGACTACGAGGCGCTCGCGCCCAAGCTCGCCGCGCTCGGCGTGGTCCTGATCGAGCAGCCCCTGCCGGCCGGCCAGGACGCGCCGCTCGCCGGCACGCAGAGGCCGGTGCCGGTCTGCGCCGACGAATCCTGTCACGCCACCGACTCGCTCGCCGAGATCGCCGGCCGCTACGACGCGGTCAACATCAAACTCGACAAAACCGGCGGCCTGACCGAAGCGCTCAAGCTCAAGCAGGCGGCGCAGGCCCAGGGCTTCCAGGTCATGGTCGGCTGCATGGTGGCGACCTCGCTCGCCATGGCGCCGGCGGTCCTGGTGGCCCAGGGCGCCAGTTTCGTCGACCTCGACGGGCCGCTGCTGCTCGCGGGCGACCGGCCCGGCGGCTTGACCTACGATGGCAGCACCCTGCATCCGCCCGAGCCCGCGCTCTGGGGTTGAAACCGAATTTTTGAACAGACCGCGCGACCCGCGCACCGACCGCGCGACCCGCGCACCGAAAGGAACCCGATCCATGCCGATCGAATCCGTCATCACCCAGGACCTGCCGACCTTCGTCACCCACCTGGAATGCTCCATGACCGGCAAGCGCTACGAGGCCGACCAGGTGCATGGCCTGTCCGAGGTCGGACGGCCGATCCTGGTGCGCTACGATCTCGACGGTCTCGGCCGCGCAATTACCAAGGAGGCGCTGGCGGCGCGCCTCGACGGTGGGTTCTGGCGATACCGCGAGTTTCTGCCGGTGCGCCGAGGCGCGAACGTGGTCAGCCTGGGCGAGGTCACGACCCCGCTCGCGACCCTGCCGCGCATCGCCGGACAACTCGGCCTGAGCGGCGGCGAGATCATCGTCAAGGAGGAAGGGCGGTTGCCGACCGGTTCGTTCAAGGCGCGCGGGCTGGGGCTCGCGGTGGCCATGGCCAAGGAGTTGGGCCTGACCAACTTGGCGATGCCCACGGCCGGCAATGCGGGCTCGGCGATGGCCGCCTACGCGAGCCGCGCCGGGCTCAAGTCGACCGTGTTCTGTCCCGACGACGCGCCGGAGGCCATAATCAGCGAAATCGAGACACAGGGCGCCACGATCTACCGGGTCAACGGGCTGATCAACGACTGCGGCAAGATTGTCGGCGACGGCAAGGAAGCGGCCGGCTGGTTCGACTGCTCGACGCTCAAGGAGCCGTACCGGATCGAGGGTAAGAAAACCATGGGCATCGAGCTGGCCGAGCAACTCGGCTGGGAACTGCCCGACGTGATCTTCTACCCGACCGGCGGCGGCACCGGCTTGATCGGCATGTGGAAGGCCTTCGCCGAGCTAGGTGCCATCGGCTGGCTCGGCGACAAGCGGCCGCGCATGGTGGCGGTGCAGTCGACCGGCTGCGCGCCCATCGTCAAGGCCTTCGAGGAGAATGCCGAGCACGCGCCGTTGTGGGAGAACGCGGACACCATCGCCGACGGCATGCGGGTGCCGATCGCGGTCGGCGATTTCCTGATCCTGCGCGCGGTGCGCGAGTCCGGCGGCTTTGCGGTGGCGGTGCCCGACCCGGACATCCTGGCCGCGCGCGCCGAGGTGGCGCGCGAGGAGGGCCTGCTGCTGTGTCTCGAGGGCGCGGCTACTTACGCCGCCTACAAGGGCGCGCTCGCTGACGGCCGGGTCGGCAAGGACGAGCGCGTGGTGCTGTTCAACTGCGGCTCCGGCCTCAAGAGCGAGATGCCCAAAGTCACCCGCCGCCTAGACCGCCACAGCAAGATCGACTACGCGAGCTTGTAGGAGGCCGAGAGGCCGGCCGTTTGGCGCGCGAGCTGGCCAAGATTACCGGCGAGACGATTGCTGAGGCCTTGGCCAACGCGCCGTCGCTGTCGCCGCAGCCAATGCCGGCAACGCGGGCGTCATCGTGTTCGAGCAGATCTTCGATCCCCTCGCGGTGTTTGCGGCGCGGCATGGCTTCCATGGTCCGGAGTATGCCGAGCACGCGAGCGATTTCAAGCCGGCGTAATACCAAAGGTCCTTGATAATGACCCATAGAGATCGCG
>CAXMQD010000109.1:0-7115 GCA_964194965.1 uncultured Acidimicrobiia bacterium
CGGCGCGCCGTAGCCGGCGTTGTAAAAGGCGTAGGCGGCGCGGATCGTCGCCTCCTCCTCGCCCTCGGCGAAGACGACGCGCCGTGGGTTCTCGCGAACCCCTTCGAAGATGCGTTGCAGGCTGGAGGCGGTCGGGTCGAGCCGGGCGGCGAGCTCGCGTTCATAGGCCTCCAAGCTCTCCGCCGGCCGCCGCGCGACGCCGGTTTCCATGGCCGCCTTGGCGACCGCCTTGGGCACCGCGACAATTAACCGTGGATCGAAGGGCGCCGGGATGATGTAGTCCGGCCCGTAGCGCAGCCGGCGCCCGGCATAAGCGCGGTCGACCTCGTCGGGCACGTCCTCGCGCGCGAGCGCGGCCAGGGCCTCCGCGGCGGCGATCTTCATCTCCATGTTGATCGAGGACGCGCGCACGTCGAGTGCGCCGCGGAAGATATAGGGAAATCCGAGCACGTTGTTGACCTGGTTCGGATAGTCCGAGCGGCCGGTGGCGATGATCGCGTCGTCCCGCACCTCGCGGATCTCTTCGGGCCAAATCTCCGGGTCCGGGTTGGCCATGGCGAAGATGATCGGCTGGTCGGCCATGGAGCGAACCATGTCCTGGTCGATTGCGCCGGCGGCCGAAAGGCCCAGGAACAGATCGGCGCCCGCCATCGCATCGGCCAGCGTGCGTGCCGTGGTGTCGACGGCGTGGCCCGACTTCCACTGGTTCATGCCGTCTTCGCGGCCTTGGAAGATCACCCCGCGGGTGTCGCAGAGGATGACGCTGTCCGGCCGCGCGCCCATGGCTTTGATCAGTTCGGCGCAGGCGATGCCGGCGGATCCGGCGCCGTTGATGACGGTCCGGGTCGTGGCCAGTTCGCGGCCGGTCAGGTGCAGTGCATTGATGATCCCGGCGGCGGTGATGATCGCGGTGCCGTGCTGGTCGTCGTGAAACACCGGGATGTCGAGCAGCTCGCGCAACTGCTGCTCGATGATGAAGCATTCCGGCGCCTTGATGTCCTCGAGGTTGATGCCGCCGAAGGTCTTGCCCAGGAAGCGCACGCAATTAACGAACTCGTCGACATCGCGGGTATCGATTTCCAGATCTATGCCGTCGATGTCGGCGAAGCGTTTGAACAGGACCGCCTTGCCTTCCATGACCGGTTTGGCGCCGAGCGCGCCCAGATCGCCCAGGCCCAAGACCGCCGTGCCGTTGGAGATGACCGCCACCAGGTTGCCCTTGGCGGTATAGTCGTAGGCAAGGCTCTCGTCCTCGGCAATCTTGAGGCAGGGCGCGGCGACGCCCGGCGAATAGGCGAGCGTCAGGTCGTGCTGGGTGGTCAGCGGCTTGGTGGCGCGAATTTCCAGCTTGCCGGGCCGGCCGCGCGCGTGCATTTCCAGCGCTTCCTGCTCGATAGCCCGCGATTTGTCGTCGATCATGCTTCCTCTCCTGTCCACCGGGCGCAGGCGCCACGTTGTTCCGGGACAGCCCAATCGTTCAAGATGTTAGAGAGCCCCGGGCGGGGCGTCAAAGGCGCCCTAAAGCGGATCGAGCCGGATCCGGTCTAGCGTCCGGCCGCGCGCTGGTGGCGGTGTACGTCTTGAGCGCCGTGGCGGCTCAGGATCTCGCGCGCGGTGGCCTCACGCTCATCGTCGGCGGCCCGGACCCAAAGCAGCAGCGCGCCGGACTCGAGTGCACGGGCGAAACTTTCGGTGTGCGGCGTGGCGCGCACGGTCTCCAAAAGCTCGGCCAGCGCCGCGCCGGTCAGACCCGCCGCGACCGCCGCCGAAATCGCGGCGCCCACCGGCCCGGTGGCAACCGCGATCAACCCGGCGGCGGTGATCGGGCCGACGTATTTGATCTCGCCCACCAGCCCCGCCAAGGCCGATTGCCAGGCCTCGCCCGAGGACCCGGCGGCGCTCAGCGCCTCGTGGGTATCCAGGACCGAAAGATCGCTCGGCGCGAAGTCTGCCTGAAGCAGATTTTCGACCGCCTGGGTGAAACCGTCCTGCGCCATGAAACGGCCGACCACTTCGGTGACCGCCTCTTTGTCCGTTACCGCATCCTCGTTCGACACTTCGTCATCTCCCAGCGCCACATCGTCCATGTTCGCATTGTGACTCGCCGAGGCCCGCTTGCCTAGAGCGCACGCGCCTGTGTTAACCTATTCGCCACAATCAGGAATAGAAGCGGTAAAACCTGTGTCCGAGAGCCGGGAAATCGAGCCTGAGACCGTAACCCCAGCAGGATCGCCGCCGCGCGCCGGTGGTGTCACGCCGATGATGGCGCAATACCTGGAGATCAAGGCGGCCCATCCCGAAAGCCTGCTGTTCTACCGCATGGGCGATTTCTACGAGATGTTCTTCGAAGATGCGCTGCTGGCCGCCAAGGCGCTCGACATCACGCTCACCAAACGCGGCCGGCACGAGGGCCATGATATTCCCATGTGCGGCGTGCCAGTGCACGCCGCCGACGGCTACCTCTCGCGCCTGATCCGCCACGGCTTCAAGGTCGCGATCTGCGAGCAGATGGAGAACCCGGCGGCGGCGCGCAAGCGCGGCACCAAATCCGTGGTCAAGCGCGAGGTGATCCGCCTGGTCACGCCGGGCACGATCACCGAGGACGAGTTGCTCGACGCGCGCGCCCACAACTACCTGGCCGGGCTCGCCGAGGCCGGTGGCGCGCTGGGTTTGGCCTGGCTCGACATGTCGACCGGCGATTTCCTGACCCAGCCGCTGGCCCCGGGGGCTGGCGCGGAACCGGGCGCGCTCGCCGCGGTGCTGGCGCGGTTATCGCCTGGTGAGTTGGTGCTGTCCGAGCGTCTGTTGCAGCGACCGGAGTTGTTCGAGGTCTTGGGCGAGTGGAAGGCGGCGCTGACGCCGCTTCCCGGCGCACGCTTCGACAGCGAGAATGCGCGGGCGCGCCTCGAGGCGTTCTACGGTGTGAAGGCGCTCGACGCTTTCGGCGCGTTCACCCGGGCCGAGTTGGCCGCCGCCGGCGCGCTCCTCGATTACGTCGAGCTGACCCAGAAGGGCCGCTTGCCGCGGCTCGGCGCCCTGCGCCGCCAGGCCTCGGGCGCGGTCATGGAGATCGACGCCGCGACCCGGCGCAACCTGGAACTCACCGCCGCGCTCTCCGGCGGCCGGCGCGGCAGCCTGCTGGGCACCATCGACCGCAGCGTCACCGGCGCCGGCGCGCGGTTGCTCGCCGCGCGCATCGCGGCCCCGCTCACCGACCCCGCCGCGATCGCGGCGCGCCACGACGCGGTCGGCTTCCTGACCGACGGGGAAAGTCCGCGGGCCGAGCTGCGCGCGCGTCTGGCCCGCACGCCCGATGTCGCGCGCGCGCTTTCGCGCCTGACGCTCGGGCGCGGCGGCCCGCGCGACTTGGCCGCGGTGCGCATCGCGCTCGAAGAGGCGGGTGTCTTGCGCGGCCTGCTTTCGAGCGGCGAGCCGGCCTCGCCGCCCGAAGAACTGACCCGGGCGGCCCAGGACCTGGGTTTCCACGACACCGTGGTCGAACGCTTGACGCGCGCGCTGGCGCCCGAGCTGCCGCACCTGGCGCGCGACGGCGGTTTCATCGCGGCCGGATACGCGCCCGAGCTCGACGAGCTCAAGACCCTGCGCGACGAAAGCCGGCGCCTGATCGCCGGCCTGCAGAGCAACTACGCAGGCGATACCGGGATCGCCTCGCTCAAGATTCGCCACAACAACGTGCTCGGTTATTTCATCGACGTCAGCGCCGTCCAGGCGGAGAAGATGCCGAACGGTCCGGAGTCCCCCTACATCCATCGCCAGACCTTGGCGAGCGCGGTGCGCTACACGACCGTCGAGCTCTCCGAGCTGGAAAAGAAGATCTCCAGCGCCGCGGAGAAGGCGCTCGCGCTCGAGGTCAAGCTGTTCGAAGACCTGGTGGGCGAGGTCGCGGACCGCGCCGAGGCGATCGGCCTGGCGGCGCGCGCGCTGGCCGAAATCGATGTCGCGGCCGCGCTTGCCGAGGTCGCGGTCGAGGGCCGCTGGTGCCGGCCCCGGATCGACGATTCGGCGCGCTTCCAGGTCACCGGTGGCCGCCATCCGGTGGTCGAATCGGCGCTGGTCGCGACCCAGGAAAGCGGCTTCATCGCCAACGACTGCGATCTGGGCTCCGACTCCCGGGTGTGGCTGGTGACCGGTCCCAACATGGCCGGCAAGAGCACCTTCCTGCGCCAGAACGCGCTGATTGCCGTGCTCGCCCAGATCGGCTCTTTCGTGCCCGCCGAGGCGGCCGATATCGGCGTCGTGGACCGCCTGTTCAGCCGGGTCGGCGCCGCCGACGACCTGGCGCGCGGGCGCTCCACCTTCATGGTCGAGATGGTCGAGGCGGCGGTGATCCTCAACCAGGCCGGCCCGCGCGCGCTGGTGATCCTCGATGAGATCGGCCGCGGCACCGCCACCTTCGACGGACTTTCGATCGCCTGGGCCTGCGTCGAGCACCTGCATGAGGTCAACCGCTGCCGGGCGCTGTTCGCGACCCACTTCCACGAACTCACCAGCCTGGCCGGCAAGCTGCCGGCGCTGAGCTGCCACACCATGCGGGTCAAGGAATGGCACGGCGAGGTGGTGTTCCTGCACGAGGTCGCGCCCGGCGCCGCCGACCGCTCCTACGGCATCCACGTGGCGCAACTGGCCGGGTTGCCGGCTGCGGTGATCGCGCGCGCTGAGGAAGTGCTCGGGATCCTGGAGCAAGGCGAGCAGGCCGGCACCCTGGCGCGCCTCGCCGACGATCTGCCGCTGTTTTCGGCGGCCCGCCCGCGGGGCGCGCCGGAGGCGGACACCCCCGGCCCCTCGGCGCTCGAAGCCCGCCTGGCCGAAATCAACCCCGACGACCTGACGCCGAAGACGGCGTTGGAGCTGCTGTATGAGCTGCGGGCGCTGTTGCGGGACGAGCGGGAACGATGAATAATTTCATCAAGACCTTCGGAACGCTGTCAGCCCTGATGGGCGTGTTTTTCGCATTTAACTTCTACGCAAACTATGGAGGCAATCTCGATAGGGCTATTTTTGTAGGCGTTCTGTCAGGGGCTCTTCTCTTTGGCGGCGTTTTCGCCACCCAATTGATAGTCAATAGAATAAAAGGGAAATCCTTCGATTCTCCCGATCGTAAATTGTCGCATGTTTTCAAAATCAGAATGAGTGCCAGGGAGGCGGAAGATCTCTGTCGGCGAGCCTTAGATGGGCTCGGAAAGAATCACAGCTTTGAACCCGGCACTAACAGTCCGATCTGCCTAATTGCGCGCACCGGGCGAGCTTCGCCTCCCCACGGAGAAATCATCACATTTCGAATAACAGACAAGACCGCTGATTTAGTGACCATAAATTTCTCTTCGGAGTCGCTTCCGGGCAAAAAACCGGAGGAATATGGCGAAAACATAAGGAACATCGAAGCTCTCAGCAGATTCATCGAGAACGCGGTCGAGTCCGACAAAATTCAAATGAGTGCGCGCATCGACCCGCAAATCTAGTGAGGACCAACTCGATGAACGGGCTCTAGCGCCCCAACCCCAACCCCGCCACCGGCAGGACCAGGTTGCGGAGGCTTCCGGTTACGTCGCGGTAGCTGACGTCGAGGCGCCAGCGCTCCGGGTGGTCGTAGAAGGCCGCCGGGTCGGGCAACGGTATGCGCGCGCGCACTTGGCGGCTGCGGTAGCTATGCTCGCCGAGGCCGGTCCCCAGGCCCAGGCCGAGCGACGGCTTGATGCCGCTCGACGAGCCGATGCTGACCCCGAGGCCGAGCACGGCGCCGGGCGCCGCGGTGCCGCCTTCCAGGGTCGCGGTGGTCAGCGCCTCGGCCGGGTGGCGGCCGCCCCCGGGATCGAACAGCGCCAGTGCCTCGACCGTGGCGCCGGCGGGAACGTCGGCGAGGGTGATCTCGACCGCGCGATTATCGGCGCCTCCGGTGGCCGGGTCCGGCCGCGTCGCCTGGGCGTGGAAAAAACCGGAGCGCTCGGGCCCGCGCTCGGCGCAGGCCGCCAGCAGCAGGCAGAGCACCGCGATCGCGCAAGATCGCTGCACGATTTCCTCCACCGGTGAACTCACCGCAAAGGGACCACAATCCACCCGATTTCCGCAAGCGCCTAGCAAACCACTATAATTTATAAATAAAATGCGAAATAAAGGGGACTGTCCCCTATTTTGGTCCCTATTTTTAGGGGCCCCAATATTTTGGGGTTTGCGGCCGCGGGGCGAAGAAATCCCTTGTCTGGCCCGCCTCCAGCGGCAATCTGAGGGATCATGGACGCACCGGCGGAAGCATCGGCAGTCGCGGCGCTTATCGGGGGCACGGTCGGGGATCGGCGCGCGATCGTGTGGCGGCGCGCGCTGCAGGTCGCGGTCGACCAAGCCGCGACCTCGGGGGCCGCGGCCTCGGGGGCGGCGGACTCCGGCGCGCCGGCGGCCGAGGTCCGCGCCCAGGTGCTCGAATTGCTCCGGACCGCGCTCGAAAACGGCCGCGCCGAGGTCCGGCGCCGCTTCGAGGCCGGTGCGCCGGGCAGTTCGGTGGTGCGCGCCAACTGCTATCTGGCCGACCAGATCATCCGGGTGGTCCACGATCACGTCACCGGCCACCTCTACCCGCGCGGCAGTCCGTCCACCGGCGAGCTCTTGTCGCTGGTCGCCGTTGGCGGCTACGGCCGCGGCGAGTTGGCGCCCCAGTCCGACATCGACCTGCTGTTTCTGCTGCCCTACAAGCTGACCCCGCGCAGCGAGCAAGTGGTCGAGGAGATCCTGTATTTCCTCTGGGACCTGGGCTTTAAGGTCGGCCACGCGACCCGCTCGGTCGACGACTGCATGCGCCAGGCCAAGGCCGATTTGACCATCTGCACCAACCTCTTGGAGGCGCGTTGGCTGTGGGGCGACCAGGACCTCTATCGCGGTTTCCATGAGCGTTTCCAGAGCGACATCGTGCGCACCCGCGGCGCGACCCGCTTCATCGAGGCCAAGCTGGCCGAGCGCGCCGCCCGCCACGAGCGCCTGGGCGGCTCGCGCTACAGCCTGGAACCCAACATCAAGGACGGCAAGGGCGGCTTGCGCGATCTCCACACGCTGTACTGGATCGCCAAGTTTCTGTACCGGGTCGACGACGCTTCCGAGCTGGTGAC
>CAXMQD010000110.1:0-3642 GCA_964194965.1 uncultured Acidimicrobiia bacterium
CGCCGCCGCGCCGGCCGGGGGCACCGCACCGGCGGCGGTGAAGGCGTTCCGGTTCTTCGACAACCGCGAAAAGTATTTGATGTTCGTCACCACCTGTTCCGAGAAAGAGCAGGTGGCGGCGGTTATCGGCCGCAGGATGGACGACCTCGAACCCAGCGGCTCGGCACTCCGGGTATTCGACGCCGGGGTCGGCGACGGCACCGTGATGTGCCATCTGTTGCGCGAGCTCCACACGCGCTTCCCGCACGTGCCCTCGCTGGTGGTCGGCAAGGAAGTCTCCTTGGAAGACGTGCGGGTGACGCTGGAGAAACTGCCCGATCGGTTGCACGAGCATCCGGAAATGGTTGTGGTGCTGACCAATCTTTATTACAGCGAGGCACCGTGGCTGCGCCCCAACAGCGCGGCTGCCGCGGATCGGCTGGTTTGGAGGGCCGTCGCGCTCGAAGGCGACTCGAGCCATGAATTCGGTCAGCAGATCCGGTCGCTGCGGCCGTTCCTGGCGGAAAACTGGCAGGTCCGCAAATCGGCGCGGACCGGCAATCCGCTCTACGAACGCCCGGCGGTCCTGGTGCTGTACCGAAAGGACCGGCGTTTCATACTGGATCCGATTCTGCCGCAACCGGGCGGTTACGACGGCGGTTTCGATCTGATCGCCGCGTCCCAGCCCTATCGCTCGCGCATGCCGGCCGAGTTCAAGGTCCGCAACGTGATCGCGCCGCTCGCCCGGGCGCTGGCGCCGGGTGGTCAGCTGATCACCGTGCAGTCCTATGGCAACGATCCCGGCATGGAGATCGTGCAAGAAATCTGGCCCGGCGCGGCGCCGTTCCGCACCGGCCGCAACGAGCTGGTCGAGGCCGCCCGCGAGTTTCTAGCCGAACCCGGGGACCGGGGCCTGGAGTTCCTCGCGCTATCCGACGCCGAGTCGATTTTCCAATATCATCTGCACACCCTGCCGGGCGAGGTCGGCCGCACCATCGGCACCTCGACCCTGCTGGCGGCGTGGAACGCGGCGGTCTATGTGGCCCAGATCGAAGACGATCGCCTGGCCGAAGCCATGGCGCGCGGAAACTATCTCGACGCGACCGGCGAGGTCCTAACGCGCCACGACGGCCTGTGGTTCAACGACGAGAGCTTCGTGATCAAGCGCAAGCGGGGGTAGGGTGAAGAGCGGGCCGTACCGTTCGCGGCATACGGGGAACGCTTGCCCCTAAAATGAACTCTGGTTAGCTTTTGTTTTCCAAACAGCAGAAAGGTGCAATCGGCCATCGTTATGACAAAACCCGTCGTCGGCATCATCGCTAACCGCTTTATGATTAACGATCAGTACCCGGCACAAGCAACGGGCAGTATGAATATCGAAGCCATTGCGCAGCTTGCGGGCGCGGTGCCGTTGATAATTCCAGGCTTACCCGATTGCGTTGATATCGGCGAGATCATGGGTGTCTGCGACGGATTTCTGTTGACCGGCGGGCGGCCCAATGTGCACCCGGAAGAATACGGCCACGAGCCCACCGAAGCCCATGGCGCCTTCGACCGGGGCAGGGATCGCGTCGCGCTGCCTCTGATCCGCGCCTGCGTCGAGGCCGGACAGCCGGTATTGGGTATTTGCCGGGGCTTTCAGGAATTTAACGTGGCTATGGGTGGCACGTTGCATCCGGAAATCCGTGACCTGCCCGGGCGCATGAACCACCGCATGCCGCCGGATGGCACGCTCGAAGAAAAATTCGCTTACCGCCACATGGTGCATTTTTCGCCAGGCAGCCCGCTTACCCGGATGTTTGGCGCCGGCGAAGTGCTGGTCAATTCGCTGCACGGTCAGGGTATCGAGGAACCGGGCCGGCGCGTCGTTATCGAAGGCCGCGCACCGGACGGAACCGCCGAAGCCATGACCATCGAAGACGCACCCGGCTTCGCCATGGCCGTCCAATGGCACCCGGAATACAACGCCGCCATCGACGCCACCTCCAGGCGTCTTTTCGAGACCTTCGGCGACGCCCTCAAGGCCTGGAAACACGACGCCGCCTCGGCCGCGGAGTAAAGCGCGGAGATCGAGACCGGCGGGTGTTCGTTTGCGTTGTCTTCCGCGAAGCCCTGACGCACCACGGCGGCCCGTGGTTCAACGACGGGGGCTTCGTGATAAAGCGCAAGCGCGGGTATGGGACTGGTACGATTTCATAGCACGGCCGCTCGCCCTCCCATCGTGGAAGGATTCCAGCGCAGCGCGGATCGACTCCTGATTCAATGCCCACTGCAAGCCGTGGGCAGGTGCCGAGGCAGCCAAGAAAAACAACGCCAGGCAGATTGAAGCCGTTTAGCCTCTGGTTAGCGAAGAAACGCTGCCACTAGTTCCATAAATAGTTGATGAACTGATTGTTTTATGCAATCGTAACGTCATGCTTAAAATCAGGCTACGGTTGTCTTATCGCGTTTGTAGCTTGTTGGTCGCCTAAAATGGATTCGAACATGCCAGTGTCGTCTTTTGAGACATATCTCGGATTCGCCATCCTTTTTGTCCTAGTGCTTGTTCTTCTAGGCGGGAGCATGGTGTTAAATACGGCTCTACTGCACCGGGATGTCGGTAAGAGTAACACGACCGACATTACACTTAGTGCAAATATGAAATCGAGCAATTTTTTCTTGTATTCCACTGTTGAAAGTACTCTTACCTCTCTCGCATCTGTTTATGTATTCTTCTTGCTCCAATATCCTTTCTTTGGGGCCGCGATGTTTGTAGCGCTATTAGCTTTTCCAATTGGCGGCCTTATTGGACAGAGAATCGCGCTTCGGGCAGTTCGCACGTTCAATACTTCCGATGATGGGCGAACTGCCATTGTCACGGGTCTCATGTCGGCGATCGTTCGGGTGAATGCTAATGTCTTCACAACTCGTTTGGTTCAATTTCTTTCAGTTATCAATATCTCCGCGGTCGTTTGGCTCGAGATTAAGATTCTTACGACAATAGTACTAAGCGTTATCTTTGGAATCGAATACGATGCTTCAAACGCACTGGAATTCGGCCTGACTGCTGGTGTAGTTGCGGGTCTCCTAGTTCAATTCGTCTTGCGCTTCGGAATGCAAGGAGTGGTTGCGACAGACGCGCTCTATTGGCCCTTCATCATTCTTTCTGCCGTAATTGTTGTTTTTGTGACGATGGCAACGGCGTACGGTAAGTCGGGAGGCCTCAATGAACTTATTTCTAATATATCTCTTGATCCGCTGATCGATCCTTTAACGCTTGGCTTTTTCTTACTCAACATCTTTTTGGTCAATGCCGTGTACCATGTTGGCCGGGATGATCTCTGGCTCAGGTTGTCCGCATTCAGCAACGAGATCCATCAAGATAACCTCGCGGCATCGCGCCTATTTAAGGCAACGATATTGGCTTTACCGGTTTGGTTAGTGCTGATCTTGGCCGGTATGATGATTCCGGTTTTGATCGGCAGGCCAGCCGAATCTATTGTGGAGGTGATCGATGCGGTGCGGGTTTCGAGCATCATTCCACCAATACTCATATTAGGGTCTGAACCCATTTTAATTAGTTGATTGCATTCGGTGTTGTGTGATTCAAGCTGTTCAGGAGGGCTTGGATCATGCGTTTTGATTTATCCGACGAAGAATGGGCGGTGATTGAACCGCTATTAC
>CAXMQD010000111.1:0-19824 GCA_964194965.1 uncultured Acidimicrobiia bacterium
GCGATCTTGGTGATGCGGTCGAACATTAGCATCGGCGGCAGTGGCAATTGAGCGTTGCCGGAACCGAACAGATCGCCATGGCCACAGGCAAGCAGATCTTCAAAGCTGTAGCTGCTTTTCTGCTCGGACAAGAAGGCCCCCGGGTAGAAACGGTTGACGCGGACACGAAAACAGCCGCCGCAGCAAGGCCTGCTCGACAGGGGTTTGTTGCCCAGGCGCTTCGTGCGCCGGACTATAACACAGCACCAGCACGCGGCAATCGCCTGGATAGCCCGAATGCGCGCGCGATCCGGGCGCGCATTCGGGCAAGGAGATGCAATTTCTGTCGATTAAAGACATTCCAGAAAAGTCTTCAATCGACTGAATTAGCCTTTAAATTTCGGCCCAACTCATTATATTGCGGGACATGGCGAACCAACGTCCCTATAGCGGTTTGATCGAGCGGCTGAAGGCGGCGGGCCTCCGGCCGACGCGCCAGCGTCTGGCCCTGGCCCGGCTTCTGCAAGATGGCGGCGATCGGCACCTGAGCGCCGAGCAACTGCACGAGGAGGCGCTCGCCGCCAAGGTGCGGGTTTCGCTCGCCACGGTCTATAATGCGCTTCATCAGTTCACCGCCGCGGGCCTGCTGCGCGAAGTCGTGGTCGAGCCCGGGCGTTCCTACTTCGACACCAACGTCGAAGACCACCACCACTTCTTTTTCGAAGACAGCGGCCGGCTCGAAGACATTCCGGGCGATCAGGTCAGCTTGGCCAATCTGCCTAAACCGCCCAAGGGCAGCCGGCTGTCGCGCGTCGACGTCATCATCCGGGTTTCGGATGAACGTGGATAGCCCATTTTCTCCATAAGTTTAATATATTCTCTAGAACGATTCTAATCTATTGACACGGGCCCCGCGGGGCCCTATTTATTTGATTGGGCGGGCCGGCGGTCCGCCGCTCGCAAGTATTTTCCGTTCACTAGTCCCGGGGTGCCAATCCTCGCGGTCCAATCCCCAAGCGCCATTCGATAGGGAGAGCATGATGCCGAATTTGAAGGACTCGAAGACCGAAGAGAACCTGAAAGCCGCCTTTGCCGGCGAGAGCCAGGCCAACCGCCGCTACCTTTATTTCGCCCAGAAGGCCGACGTCGAGGGTTACAACGACATCTCCGCCGTGTTCCGTTCCACCGCCGAGGGCGAGACCGGCCACGCCCACGGTCATCTCGCGTATCTCGAGGAGACCGGCGATCCGGCGACCGGCGAACCGATCGGCGACACCTCCTCCAACCTCAAGGCCGCGATCGCCGGCGAGACCCACGAGTACACCGACATGTACCCGGGCATGGCGCGCAGCGCCCGCGAGGAGGGTTTTGACGAGATCGCCGACTGGTTCGAGACCCTGGCCAAGGCGGAGAAGAGCCACGCCGGCCGCTTCCAGAAAGCGCTCGACTCGATGGATTGATCCGCCTCCGGGCGATTTTCCACTCGGGATTCGGGGTGCGCCACGACGGGGCGCCCCCGACCCGGGCCAAACCGACAGTTTTTAAACCGGAGATCGAGCCATGCGCGAGGGCGGGCTGGACGCGCCGGTCCGGCATTCCATCGACTGGCGGGATCCGGACTTTGCGAACGCCGAAAAGATCGACGCGGAGCTGCGCCGTGTCTTCGACATCTGTCACGGCTGCCGGCGCTGCTTCAATCTCTGCGACACCTTCCCGACGCTGTTCGATCTCATTGACGAGTCCGAATCCGGCGAGCTCGATTCGGTCGATAGCGCCGACTTCGGCGCGGTGATTGCGGGCTGCACGCTCTGCGACATCTGCTTCATGGTCAGCTGCCCCTATGTGCCGCCGCACGAATTCAACCTGGACTTCCCGCACCTCATGCTGCGTGCGCGCTCGGCCGAGCTGAACCAGGGCCAGGCCGATGGCATGAGCGCCCAGCTCTCGAAGACCGACCGCAACGGCAGGTTGGCGGCGCTGGCGCCGGGTCTGGTCAACTGGGCCGGCGACACCAAGAACGCGCTGACCCGCCCGGTTATGGAGGCCGCGCTCGGCGTGCACCGCGAGGCGGCGCTGCCCAAGTTCCATGGCAAGACCTTCGCCCTGCGCGCCAAGCAGTCGTCGCCCGAGGTGAATGCCCAGGCGCCGGCGCGCGGCCGCAAGGCGGTGCTCTACGCGACCTGCTTCGTCAATTACAACAACCCGGGCATCGGCGAGGCGAGCCGCTTTGTTCTGGCCCGCAACGGCGTCGAGACCCAGGTCGTCTATCCGGGCTGCTGCGGCATGCCCCAGCTCGAGCGCGGTGACATTGCCAAGGTGGCGGAGGCCGGACGCCGCGTCGCCGCCGAGATGGAACCCTGGATCGACCAAGGCCACGCGGTGATCGCGCTGACGCCCTCCTGTGCGCTGATGCTCAAGTTCGAGTGGCCGCTGATCCTGCCTGACGAACCGCTCATCAAGAAGCTGGCCGAGGCGACCTACGACATCGCCGAATACGTGGTCGACATCGCCAAGACCGAGGGCCTGGCCGAGGGCCTGGGCGCGCTGCCCGGCGGGGTCGCGCTGCACTTGGCCTGTCACGCCCGGGCCCAGAATATCGGCGCCAAGGCGGCCGAGATGCTGCGCCTGACGCCGGGCGCGGAGCTGACCGTGATCGAGCGCTGCTCGGGCCACGGCGGATCCTGGGGCGTGATGAAGGCGCACTTCGAGACCGCGCTCAAGGTCGGCCGGCCGGCGGCGCGCCAGGTGGCGAACAGTGGCAAACAACTGGTCGCCTCGGAATGCCCGCTCGCCGGCCTCCACCTGCTCCAGGGCGTGGAACGCCAGGACGGCGACGAAAAACCCGATACCGATACCGCCCACCACCCGATCGAGCTGTTTGCCCGTGCCTACGGGTACGAGGGCTAGCATGGCCGGCAAACACGAGATCACCCGCGCCGATATCATCCCGATGGCGGACTATGTGCGCGAGCGCAAAGAGCTTCGCCGCGCGCTGGTCGAAGCGAAGAAAAACCGCCGCCTCGAGGTCGGGCCGGTCTGCAGTTTCTACTTCGAGAATTATCAGACCATGTGGAACCAAATCCACGAAATGTTGTTCATCGAGAAGGGCGGCGAGGCGCAGATCGCCGATGAACTCAGCGCCTACAATCCGCTGATCCCCAAGGGGCGCGAGCTGGTGGCGACGGTGATGTTCGAGATCGACGACCCGGTCCGCCGCGGCGCCCTTCTGGCCAAGCTCGGCGGCGTCGAGCAGACCGCGTTCATCCGCATCGGCGGCGAGACCGCCAGCGAGTCCGTTTGGGGCGTGCCCGAGGAAGACGTGGATCGGACCTCTGCTGCCGGCAAAGCCTCCTCGGTGCAATTCATCCACTTCCCCTTCACCGACGAACAAGTCGCAGCTTTCCGCGCCGCGGGGACGGAGATCGTGGTCGGTTTCTCCCACCCCGAATACGCCCACATGGCGGTCCTGCCCGGCCCCGTGCGCCAGGCGCTCGCCGGGGACTTCGACTGAGAGATTTCTGGTTTCCGATCCAAGCAACGCCCCCCTATCCCCGCGTCACTCGATGTAGACAGGCGCGAAAATCTCCGGCGAGAACGTCATTTTCGTGAGATCGATGCTGCCGATCGCCTCGGGTGTGACGTTGCGGACACCATCGGGCAAGGGCGGCAATCGCCGGTCATCGGCACCGTAGGCCGTCAACAAGAAGCGGCCGGCCGCAAGATCGGTTAGGGTGCTGGTGCCGAACCCGTAACCCTCGAAGCGACCGGCCCAGACATAGGGCTTCCCGGAAGCGGTGGCGGGATACGAAAACAGCGTCGCCGTGCCCGGTCTGAAGCACCAGTTCGGCCAGAAGACCCCATTGAACCAAACGGTTTTCCGAGATCCACCGGTCCCGACTTGACCACCCGCAGCTTATTATATATACAAACACCTGTTCATATGTTTGTATGAAGAGCCACGCCGCGCGGTTGGCGTGGTCCATTGGAAATTGCAATCGGGAACCCGCGGCAATCATGACCTCGACGGCCCAGACTCAGGACCAGCTCGCCGCCCTCGCCGGGGTGTTTCACCTGATGGGCGATCCGAGCCGGCTCTCGATCCTCATGACGGTGCTGGCGGGCCCGCGCCCGGTCGGAGAGATCGCCGCCGAGACCGGGCTCTCGCCCTCGCTGGTCAGCCATCACCTGCGGCTGCTGCGCGGCGGCCGGCTGGTCCGCGCCGACCGCCGCGGCAAGCAGGTCTTCTACGCCATCGACGACGCCCACATATCTTCGGTGCTCATGGACATGGCCGAGCATGTCGCAGAGCCCGCCGCGGGCGGCCCCCAGGCCGGGCACCAGGGCGGCCCCCGGGGCTCCGCTTAGCATGGCCGGCTGCTGCGGTCCCACGGAAGCGCCAAAGATCGCCCGCCAGCGCCGGGTGCTCGGCGTGGTGCTGGCCATCAACCTGATCATGTTCGCGGTCGAGATCGGCGCCGGTTGGCATGCTAGTTCGCTCGCGCTGCAGGCCGACGCGCTCGATTTCCTGGGCGATTCGCTCAACTACGCGGTCGCGCTCTTCGTGCTCGGCCGCTCGCTGACCTGGCGCGCCGGCACCGCCTTCGCCAAGGGCGCGGTGATGTTCGGCTTTGGTGTCTTCCTGGCCGGCGCCAGCGTCTATCACGGGCTCGTCGGCTCGGCGCCCGAGGCCCCGGTAATGGGCGTCATCGGCGCGCTGGCCTTGGTCGCCAATCTGGTCTGCGCGTTGATGTTGTTCGGGTTTCGCGGCGAAGATGCCAACCTGCGCGCGGTCTGGCTGTGCAGCCGCAACGACGCGATCGGCAACCTGGCGGTGTTGGCCGCCGCCGCCGGCGTGGTCTTGAGCGGCACCGCCTGGCCCGACCTGGCGGTCGGCCTGGCGATGGCGGCGCTCGCGGTCTGGGCCGGGCTCTCGGTCATGCGCCAGGCCCGCGACGAATTGGAGGGTGCCCGGCCCGCCGCGGCGGAATGAGCGTAAAAGCCTAGTTGAATTTTTCGCCGGGATAGGCGCCGTAAATCTCGTTTTGGCGCAGCCAGCCCTCGAGGTTACTGGCCTCGATCCGGCACCAGGCGTCGCGGCACTGGTGCAGGCGGCCGACCACCTGAATCTCGATCTCGGCGATGGCCGGGGCCCCGGGCTCCGGCGCGCGCCGCAGCAGCCGGACCGCGCCGACCACCATGGCGCCGCGCTGGCCGCTCAGCATGGTCTGGTGGACCCAACCCTCGCTGCCCTGCCAGTCGCGGATGTGGCGCCAGGTCTCGAATTCGTCGATGATCTCGACCGGCAAGCCCCTGCGCGTGAACACCCATTCGATGGGATAACCGACACCCGGACCGCTGCGCAGATTCACCTCGGCGGCGCGCAGGGTCACGAAGCGCGGCAGCGGCAGGCCGCTGGGTCCGAGCCCCAGCTTGACCGCGCCGCCACCCTGGGCCAAGGCGGCTTGCCCGGGTGCAAACGCAACCAGGGCGCCGACCAAGGCGCCGATCAGGACGGCGAGCAGACAGGTGGATCGAAATGGCGCGGACATCGCGGCGGCCGGTGTGGTCATGACCGGGTACTAGCCGCGCGCGCGGGCAGGGTCAAGCACCGCCATGCGGGCCGCGGCCCCGGGGCGTCGCGGCGCCCTGGACAAGGGCGCCCGCGTCCTGCTATGGCAGTTGGCGATATGGCCCGCCCAGGGCTTCCTTGGAAAGGCGCGCATGCCCAATAAGAAACCCCAGGTTATCGTCACCCGGCGCCTGCCGGATGCCATCGAGACGCGCATGATGGAGCTGTTCGACTGCCGCCTGCGCGACGGCGACCAGCCGATGGATCAGGCCGAGATGGTCCAGGCGAGCCAGGAATGCGATGTTCTGGTGCCGACCGTGACCGACCGCATCGACGCCGCCATCCTGTCCCAGGCCGGGCCGGATCTGAAGCTGATCGCCTCCTTCGGCACCGGCGTCGACCACATCGATCTCAAGACCGCGCGGGAGCGCGGCATCACGGTCACCAACACGCCGGGCGTGCTGACCGAAGACACCGCCGATATGACCATGGCCATGCTCTTGGCCTTGCCGCGCCGGTTGAGCGAGGGCGAGCGCCTGGTCCGCGCCGAGGCCTGGACCGGTTGGGGGCCGACCTCCATGCTCGGCCAACGCATCTGGGGCAAGCGCCTGGGCATTATCGGCATGGGCCGGATCGGCCAGGCGGTGGCGCGGCGCGCCCGCGGCTTCGGCCTCGCGATCCACTATCACAACCGGCGCCGGGTGCACCCGGACATCGAGTCCGAGCTCGAGGCGACCTATTGGGAGAGCCTCGATCAAATGCTCACCCGCATGGACATCATCTCGACCCACTGCCCCCATACGCCGGCGACCTACCACCTGCTCTCCGCGCGCCGGCTCAAGCTGATGCCGGCCCACGCCTACATCGTCAACACCAGCCGCGGCGAGGTGATCGACGAGAACGCATTGGCGCGCCTGATCGAGGCGGGGGAGATCGCCGGCGCCGCGCTCGACGTCTTCGAGCACGAGCCCGCGATCAACCCGAAGCTGCTCAAGATGGAGAACGTTGTGCTGCTGCCGCACATGGGCTCGGCGACCATCGAGGGCCGTATTGCCATGGGCGAGAAGGTGATTATCAACATCAAGACCTTCGCCGACGGCCACACCCCGCCCGACCGCGTGCTCGAGACCATGTTTTAGGCGGCGGTCCGACCGCCGATATTCGGCTCCGGACCGGTATCGGTGGGGCACAACCGTGGGCTGGGCGGCATTGACGTGGTACGGCGCAGGCCGCTTAATCTAGATGACAGTTTCATCGTGATTTGGTAAGTCAGACTTAGATCAAAAACCAAGCACGCAACAGGGAGAAAGTTCTATGAAAAACATGAGCTTGACGGCTCTTACCGTGATCGCCGGCGCAATGCTCGCGACCACGGCCCGGGCCGAACCGCAGGTCGAAGTGCTCCATTGGTGGACCTCGGGCGGCGAGGCCCGGGCCATCCAGGTGCTGGTCGACGACTTCAAGTCGGCCGGCGGCACCTGGACCGACATGCCGGTGGCCGGCGGCGGTGGCGACGCGGCGCGCGTCGCGCTCAAGGCGCGGGTCCTGTCCGGTAATCCGCCGACCGCCTTCCAGATGAAGGGGCCGAGCATCCAGGAATGGTACGAAGAGGGCGCCCTGACCACCAGCATCGACGCAATCGCCAAAGAGGAAAACTGGGACGGCGTGTTGCCGGCGGCGATCGCCAACCACATGAAGTGCGAAGGCATGTATTGCGCGGCCCCGGTCAACGTCCATCGGATCGACTGGTTCTGGGCCAATCCGGCGGTCTTGGCCAAGGCCGGCGTCGCCATGCCGACCACCTGGGACCAGTTCAATGCCGCGGCTGACAAGTTGCAGGCTATGGGCATCACGCCGCTGGCCCACGGCGGCCAGTCGTGGCAAGACGCCACGGTGTTCGAGGCCGTGGCGCTCGGCGTCGGCGGCAACGACTTCTACCGCAAGGCTTTCGTCGATCTCGATATGGCCACCCTGGGCGGCGCCACTATGGCCAAGGTGTTCGATCAAATGCGCAAGCTGCGCGGCTACGTCGATGCCAACTTCTCGGGCCGGGATTGGAACCTGGCGACCGCCATGGTGATGAACGGCGAAGCCGCGTTCCAGATCATGGGCGACTGGGCCAAGGGCGAATTCACCGCCGCCGGCAAGGTTGCGGGCAAGGATTACCTCTGCGCCCCGACACCGGGCAGTGGCTATCTCTACAACGTCGACAGCTTCGCCATGTTCGACGTCAAGGGCGACGACAAGGTGACCGGGCAGAACCTGCTCGCCAAGCTGATCTTGGACAAGAAGTTCCAGAAGGTCTTCAACCTGGCCAAGGGATCGATTCCGGCCCGCGTCGACGTTGATCTGGGCGAATTCGATTATTGCGCCCGGCGCTCGGCTTACGACATGGAGGTGACCAGCGGTTCCGGCGGCTTGCTGCCGAGCTTTGCTCACGGCATGGCCATGCGCAATGCCCAGGCCGGCGCCATTATCGATGTGGTAACCGCGCACTTTAACTCCGATCAGTCTTCGGCCGAGGCAGCCAAGATGCTCGCGGATGCGGTGAAGAACTCTCTGTAAGCGGACGACGTTTCCCGGGTCCGGTCCCGACCAACGGACCGGATCCGGGTCGTCCATTTCCGCCGCCCGCCGCGTTCGAGCGCGAACGGGCGTGTGTCAGAGGACGCCGTGAAAAACCTGCTCGATAGACATCTGCCGAAAATTGTGGTCGCGCCGTCTTTCGCGGCCGTGTTGTTTTTCGTTTACGGATTCATCGGCTGGACCTTGTACGTGTCGTTCACCAAGTCGCGTATCCTGCCGAAGTACGATCTGGTCGGATGGCTGCAGTACGACAAGCTGTTCGCGACGCCACGCTGGCACGTGGCGCTCGAAAACCTGTTTGTCTTCACGGGGTTGTTCGTCACTATCGCAATTCTAATCGGCCTTTTATTGGCGATCCTGCTGGACCAGAAAATCCGCGCCGAGGGCGTCATCCGCACCATCTATCTGTACCCCATGGCGCTCAGCTTCATCGTCACTGGCACCGCCTGGAAGTGGCTTCTCAATCCGGGCTTGGGCATCCAAAAGGCGGTTCAGGACCTGGGGTTTCCCGACTTTAAGTTCGACTGGCTGGTCGATCCGGAGATGGCCATCTATACCGTTGTAATGGCCGGAGTCTGGCAGTCGTCGGGCTTCGTCATGGCCTTGTTTCTGGCCGGCTTGCGCTCGATCAACGAAGAGATCATCAGGGCCGCCCAGGTCGATGGCGTCGGCCCGTTCCGGCTCTACTTCCATATCATCATCCCGTCGCTGCGGCCGGTGTTCGTCAGCGCGGTCATCGTGCTCTCGCACTTGGCGATCAAGAGTTTCGATTTGGTCATCGCGCTGACCCACGGCGGCCCCGGTTATGCCACGGACATGCCCGCCACATTCATGTACGCCATGGCATTCAGCCGCGGCCAGTTGGGCCAGGCCGCGGCCAGCGCCACCGTCATGCTGGCCACGGTTTCGGCGGTGATCATCCCTTATCTCTATTCCGAATTGCGGCGCAGGCATGACTAGCGGCAACGCGGATACCAAAGCCGTCCTCATGCGCCCGGCCCCGGACCGCCAGACCGGCCGGGCGTGGACACCGGCGTTGCTGCGCGCGCTGTTGTTTCTGATCCTCGGCTTGTTCGTCTTGTATTATTCGCTGCCGCTGTTCGTGATGATCGTCACCTCGCTCAAGTCGCTCGAGGAAATTCGCGCGGGCTCGCTTTTGGGCTTGCCCCAGGCGATCGAGCTGACGTCGTGGAAAACCGCCTGGGAGAGTGCTTGCACCGGGGTCAGCTGTCTCGGCCTCAAGCCCTATTTCTGGAACTCGATATTGCTGGTGGTGCCGGCGGTGGTAATTTCGACGGCGCTCGGGGCGATCAACGGTTACGCCATTTCCAAATGGCGTTTTCCCGGCTCTAACGTGATCTTCGGATTGATGCTGTTCGGATGTTTCATTCCGTTCCAAGTGATCCTTCTGCCCATGGCGATCACGCTGGGCGTCATCAACTTGGCGGGCAGCGTCGCCGGCCTGATTTTGGTTCATGTGGTTTACGGCATCGGCTTCACGACGCTGTTTTTCCGCAACTACTACGTGACCGTGCCGGATGAGTTGGTCAAGGCGGCAAAGGTCGACGGGGCCGGTTTCTTCGCCATCTTCACACGTATTTTCCTGCCGCTGTCGGCCCCGGTGATCGTGGTCACGGTAATCTGGCAGTTCACCAATATCTGGAACGATTTCCTGTTCGGCGTGTCGTTTTCGCAGGGTGGTTCGCAACCGATTACCGTGGCCCTGAACAATATCGTCAACTCCACCACCGGGGTGAAGGAATACAACGTGGATATGGCCGCGGCGATCATCGCGGCGATCCCGACGCTGCTGGTCTATGTCGTTGCCGGAAAGTATTTCATCCGCGGTCTCACCGCTGGTTCCGTGAAGGGTTAGAGTCCAATGGCGGTGTTGCAAACAAGTAAACTTTACAAAGATTTCGGACCGGTCGAAGTGCTGAAGGACATCAACGTCAGCATCGAGGAGGGGGAGTTTCTGGTGCTTGTCGGGCCGTCGGGCTGTGGCAAATCGACCCTGCTCAATATCGTCGCCGGATTGGAGAAGGCCTCGGCCGGCGACGTCCTGATCGACGATCGGGTGGTCAACGAGGTGGCGCCCAAGGACCGCGACATCGCCATGGTGTTCCAGTCCTACGCGCTCTACCCGACCATGACCGTGGAAAAGAACATCACCTTCGGCATGCGGGTACGCAACGTGCCGCGCGAGGAGCGTGAGGAAGCCCTGCAGCGGGTCGCCAAGCTCTTGCATATCGAGCCTTTGTTGCGGCGTAAGCCGAGTCAACTATCGGGCGGTCAGCGCCAGCGCGTCGCCATGGGCCGGGCCCTGGTCCGGCGGCCGAAACTGTTCCTGTTCGACGAGCCGCTGTCCAACCTCGATGCCAAGCTCCGCTCTCGGATGCGCAGCGAAATCAAGCAGCTTCATCAGCAATTCGGCGCCACCATCGTTTACGTCACCCACGACCAGACCGAGGCCATGAGCCTGGCCACCAAAATCGCGGTGATGTCGGAGGGTGAAATTATCCAGCTGGGCGCGCCGCAGGAACTTTACGACCGTCCAAACAGCGTCTTCGTCGCCGATTTCATCGGCTCGCCAGCCATGAACCTCATTCGCGGCCGGATTGAGGCTCGAGACGCGAAACCGCATTTCGTCGCCGACCACGGAGGGGCGCAAGTCGTCCTGCCGATCGATCACTACGACTTCGAGCGCGATCTCCGCGCCGACCAAGAGTTGATTCTGGGCATCCGCCCGGAATATATCACCAGCGGTATCGCCAACCATTCTGGCACGGTATCCGTGGATATCGAACTGGTGCCGTTGCTGATGGAGACCAACGGGTTCGATCAATACGTCATGTTCGAATTTTGCGGCGGCGAGCTGGTCGGGCGGTTTTCCTCAAAGGAATCGGTCGACGTCGGCCGGCCGCACCGGGTCCAACTGGATCTCTCTGAAATTTCCTTGTTCGACGCCGAGGCAGAATCCCGGATCTGACGCCGCCCGGCCATCGCGCCTCAGGCCGCGCAGAAGGGATCGCGCTCGCGGTAGGAGACCGCCTTTAGATCTTTTATTGTCGCCTGCGGGCCGCAGAGATCGCAGGCCGGATCGGCCTTGATCTTGACCTTGCGGAAAGTGGTGCCGAGCGCGTCGTAGAGCAACAGTGAGCCCGACAGGCTGTCGCCGACATCGAGTAGCTCCTTGACCACCTCGATGGCTTGCAGCGAGCCGAGCGCGCCGGCCAGCGCGCCGAGCACGCCGACATCGGCGCAGCTCTCCTTGGTGTCCGGCGGCTGGTTGCCGAACAGGCAGCGATAGCAGGGATGGGCGTCCGGCGCGTGCGCCTCGCGCCGGTGCGCCTTGAAGGTGGCGAGCTGGCCGTCGAAGCGCAGGATCGCCGCCGAGACCAAGGTCCGGCCCCCCAGGTAGCTGGCGTCGTTGACCAGGTAGCGGGTCGGGAAGTTGTCGGAACCATCGGCGACCAGGTCGTAGCCCGATACCAGCTCCATCGCCGTCGCTCCGGTGAGGCGGACCTGGTGGGTCTCGACCACGACCTCCGGGTTGATTTCGGCCAGGCGCGCCTTGGCGCTTTCGACCTTGCTCATGCCGACGTTCGAGCTGTCGTGCACTACTTGGCGCTGCAGGTTGGAGAGGTCGACCGCGTCGTCGTCCACGACGCCAATGCGCCCGACCCCGGCGGCGGCCAGATAGAGCAACAGCGGCGAGCCGAGTCCGCCGGCGCCGATCACCAGCACGCTGGTGTCGAGCAGCCTGGCCTGACCCTCGTCGCCGATTTCGGGCAGCACCAGGTGCCGGGCGTAGCGTTCGATCTGGGCGTCGCTGAAGTCGATCATGGGATTATCCTGAATGGATCGGGCCTTGCCATTAGAGGCCTTCGAACAGGTCGGTGGTCAGGTAGCGCTCGGAATGGGACGGCAGGATCGCTACCACGGTCTTGCCTTTCATCTCCGGCCGGCCGCCGATCTCCAGCGCCGCTGCCAGCGCCGCGCCCGAGGAAATGCCGACCGGCAGGCCCTCCAGCGCCGCCGCCTCGCGCGCGGTCGCGAAGGCGGTGTCGTTGCCGATGCACAGCACCTCGTCGATGCACTTGGTGTCCAGGACCGCCGGGATGAAGCCGGCGCCGATGCCCTGGATGCAGTGCGGCCCAGGCGGTCCGCCGGATAGCACCGGGCTGTCCTCCGGTTCCACCGCGATCATGCGGACCTCGGGCTTGTAGGCCTTGAGCGCGCAAGCGACCCCGGTCAGGGTGCCGCCGGTGCCGACTCCGCTGATCACCGCGTCGACCGCGCCCCCGGTGTCCTTCCAAATTTCCTCGGCCGTGGTCAGACGGTGGATTTCCGGATTGGCCGGATTGTTGAACTGCTGCGGCATGACCGCGTGCGGCAACTCCTCGATCAGCCTCTCCGCCATGGCGACCGCGCCGCGCATGCCCTCCGCGCCGTCGGTCAGCACCAATTCGGCGCCCAGCAGGCGCAGCATCTTGCGGCGCTCCACCGACATGGTCTCGGGCATGGTCAGCATCAGGCGGTAGCCCTTGGCGGCGCAGACGAAGGCCAGTGCGATCCCGGTGTTGCCGCTGGTCGGTTCGACGATGACCGTGTCGGGACCGATTTTTCCCTCGGCTTCCAACGCCTCGATCATGGCGTAGCCGATGCGGTCCTTGACCGAGGATAGCGGGTTGAAGAACTCGCATTTTCCCAGGATCTCGGCGTCCACGGCGTGCGCCTTGGCCAGCTTGGACAGGCGCACCAGGGGGGTCGCGCCGATGGTTTCCAGGATCGAATCGTAGACCCGGCCACGGAACTCGCCGGTCGTCTGCAGGGGTGGCGCGCGTAGCGGCTCAGCCATGCGCGCCCGCCGTCATCCCGCGCGTGCCGCCGCCGGTGCGAGTTGCGGCGCTCATATGCTGAAATCCGGCACCCGGGCAGCCTCGCTCTCGATCCGCGCGGCACGCGCCCGGTTGCACAACTCCTCGACGGTGAGCCCATCGAAGCGCGTCATCAACTCGTCCTGCGCCTCGGTCCAAATCGGCCGCACCACCTTGACGCCGATTTCCGAGCCGTTGGGTTCCTCCACCGGATCGTTCGCGCTTTCGAGCTCGCGCACGACGCGGACGATTTCGCCGACGGTGATGCGCCGGCGCTCGCGCGCCAAGCGATAGCCGCCGCGCGGGCCGCGCTGGCCCGAGAGCACGCCCTTGCGCACCAGCTCCTGCAGGACCTGTTCCAGGTAGCGCCGCGGGATGCCCTGGCGCCGCGAGATGTCGGTCGAGCGCACCGGTCCGGGCCCGGCATGGTAGGCGATGTCGACCACCGCCTCGATCGCGAACAGCAATTTCTTGGACAGCCGCAGCATGCCGGTCACGCGCCTCCTGTACCGCCCGTTGCGCCGCCCGTTGCGCCGCCGGTCGCGCCGGTCGAGCCGAAGCCGCCCGCGCCGCGGGCACTGTCGTCCAGGGCCTCGACCACCTGCCAGCGCGCCTGGGTGTAAGCGGCGATCACCAGTTGGGCGATGCGATCGCCCCGGTTGATGGTAAAGGGCTCCTGGCCCAGGTTGATCAGAATTACTCCGACCTCGCCGCGGTAGTCGGCGTCGATCGTGCCCGGCGCGTTGAGGACCGTGATGCCGTGTTTGAGCGCGAGGCCCGAGCGCGGCCGTACCTGGGCCTCGGTGCCGGCGGGCAGCGCGATGGCGATGCCGCTGGGGATCAGCCGGCGCTCGCCGGGGGCCAGCACCACCGCCGTCTCGACCGCGGCCAAGAGGTCCATGCCGGCGCTCATCTCGGTGGCGTAGCCGGGCAGCGCCAGGTCCGCGCCGTGTGGCAGGCGCAGGAGCGCAACCTCGCCGGCACTCATGCCAAAGGACCTTTGGTAGGAGCCGCGCCGCTCAAATAATCGGCGATGCGCAGGGCGAGCCGCTCGGCCACCGCCTCCTTGGTCATGCGCGGCCACGCGTCGACGCCGCCGGCCTCGACCAAATGGATTTGGTTCTCCGTACCGCCGAAGGTACCGGTCCCGGCGGAGACGTCGTTGGCCAGAATCCAGTCGCAACCCTTTTTCTCGAGCTTGGCCTGGGCGTGGGCGACCAGGTTCTCGGTCTCGGCCGCGAAGCCGATCACCAGTCGCGGCCGGGCATTGCCGGCGCCGGCCAGGCTGGCCAGGATGTCCGGATTGGTGATGAGTTCCAGATGCGGCGGCTCCCCGCCATTCTTCTTGAGCTTCTGTTCGCTGATCCCGGCGGCCCGCCAGTCCGAAACCGCGGCGGCGCAGACCGCCACGTCCACCGGCAGCGCCGTCTGGCTGGCGGACAGCATGTCTTCGGCGGTTTCGATGTGGACCACCGAGACCCCGGCCGGATCGGCCAATTGGGTTGGCCCGGTCACCAGCGTGGTCTCGGCGCCGAGCCGCGTGAGCGCCGCCGCGATGGCGTGGCCTTGGCGGCCGGAGGAGCGGTTGGCGAGGTAGCGCACCGGGTCGAGCGCCTCGAAGGTCGGGCCGCTGGTGACCAGGGCGCGGCGGCCACTGAGCCGTGCCTCGGCCGCGAAGAAGGTCTCGATAGCGGCCAGGATCTCCCCGGGCTCGGCCATGCGCCCAAAGCCGTACTCGCCGCAGGCCATGTCGCCCTCGTTGGGGCCGACCCGGCGCACGCCCCGCGCCGCCAAGGTCGCGATATTGGCTTGGGTCGCCGCATGCTCCCACATGCGGACGTTCATGGCCGGCGCGGCCAGGACCGGCTTGTCGGTCGCCAGCAGCACGGTCGTGGCCAGGTCGTCGGCGCGGCCCTGGGCCATCTTGGCCAGCAGATCGGCGCTGGCCGGCGCGATCACCACCAGATCGGCGGCGCGCGACAGTTCGATGTGGCCCATCTCCGATTCCTCGGTCAGCGAGAACAGCGCGCTATGCACCGGGTTGCCGCTGAGCGCCGAAAGCGAAAGCGGCGTCACGAACTGGGCGCCGCCCGCGGTCAGCACGCAACGCACCTCCGCCGCCCGCTCGCGCAGGCGCCGGATCAAATCGAGGGTCTTGTAAGCCGCGATCCCACCGGAGACCACCAGCAGGACCCGTTTTCCCGCAAGTACTGTCATTTGGCCCTATTTCACGCTGCATTGATGTAGATAACGTAAGCGTCCCGGCACGTTCTGACAAGACTTCGCCGTTAGCCCGGGGGGGCCTAAACCGCCAGCAGGGCGACGGCGAGCGCCAGGAGGGCGATCCAGAAGGCCCAGCGGGCGTTGCGCCCGGCGCTTTCGCCGCCGAGGGACTTCAGGCTGTCCGGATGCAGGCGCAGGCCGCCTGACGCCAAGTCGGAGGCCAGGCTTTCGGCGTCGGCGACCAACATCGGCAAGCGTTCCAAGGTCCGTCCCAGGTCCTGGATTGCGCCGCGCGCCCGGGCCTCGGGGCCGCGGTTTTCGACCATCCAGGCCTCGATCAGGGGTTCGGCCAGGGTCCAGATGTTGAGCTTGGGATCGAGCCGGCGGCTGACGCCTTCGGCCATCATCATGTTTTTCTGCAGCACCAGGAGCTGCGGCTGCACCGGCATGTCGAAGGACTCGCTTAGCTGCAGCATGCGCGCGAGCAGGCGGGCGAAGGAAATTTCCTGCAGCGGCCGGTCGAAGATCGGCTCCGAGACCGAGCGCAGCGCCTGGGCGAAAACGTCGCGCGATTGCCCCGCGGGCAGGAAGCCGACTTCGAAGTGAATCTCGGCCAGGCGCCGGTAGTCGCGCGCCAACAGCGCCAGCAGCATCTCGGCCAGAAAAGTCCGGGTCTTGCGGTCGAGCCGGCCCATGATGCCGAAGTCGACCGCGACGATGTTGCCTTGGGCATCGACGAACATGTTGCCCGGGTGCTGGTCGCCGTGGAAAAAGCCGTCGCGGAACACCTGGGTGAAGAAGATCGTGGCGGCCTTGGTCAGCACCTCGGTGAGGTCGTGGCCGGCGGCGAGCAAGGCGTCCCGGTCGTCGAGCGGGATGCCGCCGACCCGGCTCATGGTCAGCACCCGGCGCGAGGTGCGCTGCCAGTCCACCGAGGGCACGTGGTAGCTCGGGTCGTCGGCGAAGTTTTCCGCCAATTCGGTGGCGGCCGCCGCTTCCATGCGCAGGTCCATCTCGATGCGCACCGTATCTTCGAACATGCGTACCGAGGCGACCGGCTTGAAGCGGCGCAGCCGGGGCTGGGTGCGTTCGACCAGCCCGGCGACCCAGTAGAGCAGCTCCAAATCGCGTTCGAAGGCGCGCTCGATACCCGGGCGCAGGACCTTGATCGCAACCTCTACGTCCGGCGCGCCGCCCTTTCCCGCCTCTGGCCCCGCCTCTGGTCCGGCAACTGTGGCCAGGTGCACCTGGGCGATCGAGGCGGCGGAGATCGGGATGTCGTCGAAGCTCCGGAACAGCTCGCTCACGGGGCGTCCCAGTTCCGCCTCGATGGTCTTCCGCGCGGCCCGGCTCTCGAACGGCGGCAGGCGGTCCTGCAGGTCCGAGAGGTCGGCCGCCAACTGCTCGCCCAGAAGGTCGGCGCGGGTCGAGAGGAACTGGCCCAGCTTGATGAAGCTCGGCCCCAGGTCGGTGAGTGCGCGCGCCAATTTCTGTCCGGGCCGGTCCCCAGGGAGGCTCGCGGCGCGGCGCCGGTAGACGCGCCGTATCAGCCACAGGACACCGGGCGCGACGCGCAACTCCTCAAGCGCGCCGAGCACGTCGTGGCGGGCCAGGGTGCGCGCGATCACCAACAGGCGCAGCAAAGAGCGGAGCGTACGAAGCATGGCGGTTACAGCCGCCAGCCGGAATGGAGCGCGGCGATCCCGCCCGACAGGTTGCGATAGCGTACTTGGTCCAGTCCCGCCGTCGACATCAACTCGGCGAGCGCGTCCTGGGCCGGGAAGCGGCGGATGCTTTCGGCCAGGTAGAGGTAGGCCTCGCGATCGCCGGTCACCAGCCCGCCAAGCGCCGGCAACACCGAAAAGGAATAACGGTCGTAGAGCTCGGACAAGAGCGGCACCGCGATCCGGCTGAACTCCAGGCACAGGAAGCGGCCGCCGGGCCTGAGCACGCGCCGCGCCTCCGCCAAGGCGGGCTCGATCCGGGTCACGTTGCGCAGTCCGAAGGCGATGGTCACGGCGTCCATGGAGCGGTCCGGCAGCGGCAGGCGTTCGGCGTCGGCGCAGACCCAATAGGGCCCAGCCAGGGACCGGCCCGGCAGCAAGCCGCGGTCGATCGTCCGGTCGCGGCCCCGGGCAATCATTTCGGGCGTCAGGTCGCAGACCACGATCGGCCCGCACCGCGCCGCCCCGACCCGCTCGACCACCCGCAGCGCGATGTCGCCGGTGCCGCCGGCCACGTCGACCAGGCACTGGCCGGGCCGCGGATTGAGCCAGTCGATCATGGCCGCCTTCCACAGCCGGTGCACGCCGCCCGACATCAGGTCGTTCATCAGATCGTAGCGGCTGGCCACGCTTTCGAAGACGCCGCGCACGCGCGCGCCCTTCTCCGCTTCCGGCATCTCCTGGTAGCCGAAATGGGTGGTCGCGGCATCGTCGCGCGGCGCTTCGTGGTCGGGCTTGTCGGGCATCGCGCCGGACCATAGCGCGGCCCCCGCCTTCGCGCTACTCTGGCTGCTCCGCCGTCCCGCAAATTCGGCGCGGCCCCGATTCGGAGCCCGATCCCGCTAAAATCAAGGATCCTTGGTATTATGCCCGAGCTGCCCGAAGTCGAGACCGTGGTCCGGGGCCTGCGCCCCTGTCTGGAAGGCCATCGCCTGGCGCGGGTCGACCAGCGCCGCGCGAACCTGCGGTTTCCCTTCCCCGAGAACTTCGTTCAGCGCCTCGAGGGCCGCCGGGTGACCCGCATCGGCCGCCGCGCCAAGTATATCCTGATGTATTTGGACGACGGCCAGGTGCTGCTTTGTCACCTCGGCATGTCGGGGCGGATGACGGTGACCGACGGCGACGGCGCGCCGCCGGACAAACACGACCACGTGATCCTGACCACGGACGAGGGCCGGGAGGTGCGCTTCAACGACGCGCGCCGCTTCGGAATGATGGATCTGGTGCCCGAAGCGGGGCTCGCCGACCATCCGCTGCTCGCCGGGCTGGGGCCGGAACCGCTGGGCAACGACTTCAACGGCCCGGAATTGGCGCGCCGCCTGGTCGGCAAGCGCAGCCCGATCAAGGCGGCGTTGTTGGACCAACGGGTGGTCGCGGGCCTGGGCAACATTTACGTCTGCGAGAGCCTGTTCCTGGCCGGCCTGTCGCCGCGGCGCAAGGCCTATACCGTTCAGGGCGGCCGCGCCGAACGTCTGGTCCATGCGGTGCGCGAAGTGCTGACCCGCGCGATCGCGGCCGGCGGCTCGTCCCTGCGCGATTACGTGCAGGCCACGGGCGAACTCGGTTATTTCCAGCATTCCTGGGCGGTCTACGGCCGCGAGGGCGTGCGTTGCCCGGGCTGCGACTGCGATTTCGCGGCGACCGGCGGCATCCGCCGCATGGTCCAGTCGAACCGCTCGACTTTCTATTGTGCAGTGCGGCAACGCTAGGGTAGAGAATGCTACAGACCGCGGCCATTTCGCCGCGGCATTTCCGGCGACGATGGCGCGCCGCCCGCAGCCTGAACAGATATACCAAATCGGAGGACGAGGCCGATGGCCTACGAGCATGTAATTGTTGAAATAAAGAACAAGGTCGGCGTTATCACGCTGAACCGGCCGAAAGCACTCAACGCGCTCTGCGGTGCGCTGATGGACGAGCTCGAAACGGCGCTCGACGAACTCGAGGCCAACGACGACATCGGCTGCATCGTCGTGACCGGTTCGGAAAAGGCCTTCGCCGCGGGCGCGGACATTGCCGAGATGAAGGACATGTCCTACATGGACGCCTACAAGGCCGACTTCATCACCCGCAACTGGGAACGGCTGGCGCGCGCGCGCAAACCGACCATTGCGGCGGTCGCGGGCTTCGCGCTCGGCGGCGGATGCGAGGTCGCCTTGATGTGCGACATCATTATCGCCGCGGAGACCGCGAAATTCGGTCAGCCGGAGATCACGCTCGGCGTTCCGCCTGGCGCCGGTGGCACGCAACGCCTGGCGCGCTCCATCGGCAAGGCAAAGACCATGGACATGTGTTTGACCGGCCGCATGATGGGCGCGGAAGAAGCCGAGCGCGCCGGCATGGTCGCGCGCGTCGTGCCCGCCGATCGCCTGCTCGACGAGGCGCTGGAGGCCGCAAACAAGATCGCCGCGCTATCCGGGCCGGCCACAATGATGGTCAAGGAAGCAGTCAACCGCGGCTTTGAAACCACGCTCGCCGAGGGCGTCCGTTTCGAACGCCGCCTGTTCCACGCCGCCTTCGCCACCGAGGACCAGAAGGAAGGTATGGCCGCGTTCGTGGAGAAACGTGCCGCGAAGTGGAAAGACAATTGAATTACAATAGCTTATTGGATTGGCCCACCGGGTCTATCGTGGCCGCGGCGGGCCGGATCCCGGGTGGTTCGCCCGGCTTGACGCCGCCGCGTCCCGGGGCTATAACCCCGCCCTTCCAGGGTTTCATGAACATATAGGTCGAGCCAATGGCCCACCATGCCTCCGCCAAGAAGCGGATTCGTCGAAACGCGCGCCGCGCCGTGATCAACGGTGCGCGCGTGAGTCGTTTGCGGACCTTCGTCAAGAAGGTCGAGCTTGCAATCGCGAACGGC
>CAXMQD010000112.1:0-8696 GCA_964194965.1 uncultured Acidimicrobiia bacterium
CCGATGGAAGACCTGCCCATCACCACGATCGTCGCCGGCCTGGGATTCGGTCTCGGCCTGATATTCGGCGTCACCGTCCAGCGCACCAATTTCTGCACCATGGGCTCGATCTCGGACATCGTATTGATGGGCGATTGGAACCGCTTCCGCGCTTGGATGCTGGCCGTCGCGGTCGCGATCTTGGGCAGCCAGGCCCTGCATGCGAGCGAGACCGTCGACCTCGGCGAAACGATCTACCTGACCACCAACCTCGGTTGGCTCGGGGCGATCCTCGGCGGACTCGCGTTCGGCTTCGGCATGACCATGGCCGGCGGTTGCGGCAGCAAGACCCTGGTCCGGATCGGCGGCGGCAATCTCAAGTCGGTGGTCGCGGTCTTGTTCATGGGCATCTTCGCCTACATGACCCTGCGCGGCCTGACCGGCCTGGCCCGGATCGAAATCGAGAATGCGAGCAACCTCGATCTGGAAGCCCTGGGTTTGGCGACCCAGGGTATTCCCGACATCCTGGTCGCGCTCCTCGGCCTGCCCGAGGCGGTGGCGCGCGCGGCGGTCGTGCTGGTCCTGGCCGGCGGCTTGCTGTGGTTTTGCTTCAGAAACGCCGCGTTCCGCGCCTCGCGGCGCGACATCGCCGCCGGGCTTATCCTCGGCGCCCTGGTGCCGGCCGGTCTGTACGCCACCGGGGTCATTGGCTACGACGAGTTCGAACCCCTGCCGCTGACCTCCTACACCTTCGTCGCGCCGGTCGGCAACGCGATCCAATATCTCATGACCTTCACCGGCTCGACCATCGACTTCGGCATCGCCACCGTCGGCGGCGTCATCGCCGGCGCCTTCCTCGCGGCCAAGGCGAGCGGCCAGTTCCGGTTCGAGTCTTTCATGGCGGCCGGCGACATGCTGCGCCACATGATCGGCGGCGCCTTGATGGGCATGGGCGGGATCATGGCGCTGGGCTGCACCATCGGGCAGGGATTGACCGGGATGTCGACGCTCGCGCTCGGCTCGGTGATCGCACTCGCCTCAATCGTCGCCGGTGGCGTGTTCGGCATGAAATATCTGGAGGAAGGCAGCTTGGGCGGAGCCTGCAGGGCGATTATAGCGCGCGGCTGAGCGGGCCGGTGCCGGTTCCGCGCGAGCGGAACCTGTAAAAGAAACCCCGCCTACCAGATGTTGACCTCGACGCCCTGGGCGCGCAGGCGGTCGCCCTTGGCCTGCAGATATTTCTGGAAGTGCTGGCGCTCGTAGGCGCTGTCCTTGACGTATTCGAACATGGTCAGGAAGTGAAACGGCTTGAAATAGCCGGGCATGCGGGTGACCTCGGCCTGGGCGCCGGTCTTGCCCGCGACCTTGGCCACGCTATCGGCGAAGAACATGACGGTCGGGGTGAAAACGATCCCCCACTTGCGCGCCAGCGCGCGCTCCTCCATGGCCTCGCCGTCGAAGTCGGTGACCTCGCGCGACCCCCAGAGATCGAGCTGCAGGACCGCGAAGTTGTCCCGGACAAATTGGTTGATGTCGGGCCGGGCGAAGTTGACCATGTGGGTCTCCCGGCAATAGGGACAGCCGCGTTGTTCCCACATTACGACGAAGCGCTTGCCCGCCTCGGCCGCCTCGGCCAGGTCTTCCTTGAGGTCCAGAAAGGAGTTCACGAACCACGGCTGGTGATACATGCCGTCGTCGCCCAGGATCGGTTCGATACGGTCGGAAGCCGCGTTCGCGATCCGGCCCGAAATCCCGGTCGTGAGCCCGGCCGCCAGCGCCGCCATCCCGAACTGCCGCCTGTCCAACATGGTCCGGTCCTCCTCCGGCTGAAGGCCTCTGAGTCCTAACCCGTCGAGCCAGCGAAATCAGCCGCCACTCTTGTGCATCGGGCCCGTCTCGGGCACCATCGGGGCCATAAATTCAGCGACACGCAAGTGTTCGCAAATACTACTCTTGGGGAGTGGAGTTGTCCATGACCGGCCGATACCGGCGCCCGATCGGGCGGCTGGCGTCCATGGCGCAGATGGTAATGGCCCTGCTGGTCGCGGCTATCTGGTGCGCCCCGGGGGGCACCCCAGGGAGCGCACAAGCGGCGGAGCTGGTCATGTTCGAGGTCCAGGGCTGCAGCTGGTGCGAAGTCTGGGACGCGGAAATCGGAGCCGTCTACCACAAGACCGAGGAGGGCCGCGCCGCGCCCCTGCGCCGGGTCGATATCGACGAACCGCGCCCGCCCGGCCTCGAGGCACTGCGGGGCGTCGTCTACACGCCCACATTCGTATTGTTGGACGCCGGCCGCGAGGTCGGGCGCATTCTCGGTTATCCGGGCGAGGGGCACTTCTGGAGCCTGCTCGGCGAGTTGATCGAGCGGCTTCCAGCGCGGCCGAATTCGTAATATCGAGGATCATTGGTATAAGCGGCCGCCGGTCGAACCCATGGATTGGCGCGCTTTTTTTGTCGGGGGGATACCTATGTTGAAATGCGTTGCCGCCGCGGCCGTATTGGCGCTTGCGCTGGGCGGTGGATCGGCTAGGTCCGAGGAGGCCCTGATCTCCTTCAAGGTATTGAGTCCGGCGGTCGCGCTCGAACTCGCTCAGGCCACGCTCGAGGCCTGCCGCAACCAGGGCTATCAGGTCGCGGTCGCGGTCGTCGACCGCTTCGGCACCACCCAGGTGATCCTGCGCGACCGCTACGCCGGCCCGCACACCCCCGAGACCGCGCGGCGCAAGGCCTGGACCGCAATCAGCTTCCGCACCGATACACTGGAGATGACCAGGCTGACCCAGGCCGGTCAGGAACAGTCCGGCGTGCGCCAAGTGACCGGCGCGCTGTTGATCGGCGGCGGCGTGCCGGTCGAGGCCGCCGGCTCCTTGGTCGCCGGGGTCGGGGTCTCCGGCGCGCCCGGCGGACCCGCGGACGACGCCTGCGCGCGCGCCGGCATCGCGGCGATCGAGGACAAGATCGCGTTCTGATCGGCACCGTGTCCCGCGGCGGGCGGGCGCTATCCGGTGCGCCGGATCAGGAACGTGAAGACATCGCCCTCGGTCTTCGATTCCAGCAGCTCGTTGCCGGTTTGGCGGCAGAAGGCCTCGAAGTCGGCCACCGACCCGGGGTCGGTCGACAGCACCTGGAGTATGCCGCCGCTCGGAACCTGACCGATGGCTTTCTTTGTTTTGAGGACCGGCAGCGGGCAGTTGAGTCCCTTGGTATCCAGGACATGATCGATTGTCGGTTCCATCTGGCTTCCACATGCTCTCTATTGCGGGGCGAACGGGTCGATGAAGCGATGACAGTATTTTATTTTTGGCGAAAAAAATACACTGTCCGCTTTCCCCCTGGTCGTTAGAGACCGCCTAAACTCTTTTCCTTGCCGGACCCCGAGGGATATCTTGGTGCGCGGCGCGGGAAGACGCAGGAAAGCGCGGGGAGGCGCAGGGAGGCGCAGGGAGGCAGGGCATGATTCCATTGATCGGTTACGGTGATCGGCTGTCGGTCCGGCCCGGCGAGACAATCGAGTTCAAAGTCAGCAGCCAGAACCCGGCGGCCTTCGAGGCCAGCCTGGTGCGGATCGTCTGCGCCGATCCCAACCCAGCCGGCCCCGGCATTCAAGAGGCAACGGTCGCGGCCGATTTCGCCGGGTCTTATCCGTCCCGGGCGCAGGCTATCGCGCAGGGCTCCCACGCGCGGATCGAGGATTGCGCGGCGCTGGGCGCCTGCGATGACCTGACGCTGGTCGCGACCGTCTGGCCGACCACGCCCGGCCAGGGCGAGCAGGGCGTCCTCGCCCGATTCGACCCCGAGACCGGCGCCGGTTTTGCGCTCGCCCTGGGCGCGGACGGCAGCGCCACCGCCATCCTGGGCCGGAACGGGGACCGCCCGCTGCGCGTGAGTGTCGGCAAGAAGCTGTGTCCGCGCACTTGGTACCGCATCTGGGCCAGCTTCGACCGCGGCCGCGGCCGCCTCGCGGTCGGCCAGGCGCCGGTCCGGCCCGATCCCTTCGCCGATCGCGCCGGCGGTGCCGAGCTCGCGGTCGAGGGTGCTGTTGCGAGCGATGGCAATTGCCCGCTTTCGATCGGCGCCCTCGGCGGCCAACCGGTGTCGGGCCACTTTAACGGCAAAATCGAGGCGCCGGCGGTCTTCGGTCGCGCCCTGGCGGCGGACCAGGCCGCCGCCGCGAGCGCCGGCGAGGCAGTCGCGGGGCTGGTCGCGCGCTGGGATTTCTCCCTAGGGACCACCGGTACCAAGGTCTTCGATACCGGACCCGCGGCGTTGCACGGGACCCTGGTCAACATGCCGGCCCGAGCCATGACCGGCGCGGCCTGGGACGGCTCGGAGACGTGCTGGCGCCACGCCCCCGCGCACTACGGCGCGATTCACTTCCACGACGACGATGTCGCCGACTGCGGCTGGGACACGGACTTCGTATTCACGGTGCCCCAGGACCTTCCCAGCGGGGTCTATGGCGCGCGTCTGGTCTGCGGCGCGCACCAGGATACCATCCCCTTCTTCGTCTGCCCGCCCAAGGGTACCCGGAACGCCGATCTCTGCGTCGTGATCCCGACCTTCACCTACGTCATCTACGGCAATCACGCCCGGTCCGACTATGGCCCGCATTGGCATGCGCGCGCCAAGGAATGGAACGGCTACCCCTGGAATCCGGCCGACCATCCGGAGTACGGCCACTCCACTTACAACTTTCATTCCGACGGCAGCGGCATCTGTCATGCCTCCCGCCTGCGCCCCCTGATCACGCTGCGGCCCGGTTACGTCTCGATCGCCGAGACGCGTGGCTCGGGCTTGCGCCATTTCCAGGCCGACACCCATCTGCTCGCCTGGCTCGAGGCCAAGGGCTACGCCTTCGACCTGCTGACCGACGAGGAACTGCACCGCGAAGGCGCGGCGGCGCTCGCGGGCTATCGCACGGTGATGACCACCAGTCATCCCGAGTACCACACCGCCCAGACCTTGGACGCGCTCACCCAATACCGCGACGGCGGTGGCCGATTCCTCTACATGGGCGGCAACGGTTTTTATTGGCGGATCGCGCTCCATGAAGACGCGCCCGGCGTTATCGAAATTCGCCGGGGCGAGGGCGGCATCCGCGCCTGGGCGGCGAATGCGGGCGAGTATTTCAACGCCTTCGATGGCGCCTACGGCGGCCTGTGGCGGCGCAACGGCCGCGCGCCCCAGGCGCTGGCCGGAGTCGGCTTCTCGTCCCAGGGGTTGTTCGAAGGTTCCTACTACCGGCGCGCGGCCGGGGCCGCGGATCCGAGGGTGTCCTGGATCTTCGACGACGTCGCGGACGAGGTTCTGGGCGACTTCGGGCTGAGCGGCGGCGGCGCGGCCGGCTACGAGCTCGATCGGGTCGAGCGCCGCCTGGGATCTCCGGAGCACACCTTGATTCTGGCCAGCTCCGAGGGCCACAGCGACAATTTCGTGCTGGTGCCCGAGGAACAGCTGACCCACGTGACCACCTGGCCAGGCGACCCGCGCCAGGATTTGATCCGCGCCGACATGGCGTTCTTCGAGGGGCCCAACAATGGCGCGGTCTTCGCCACCGGCTCGATCACCTTTTGCGGCAGCCTGCTGCACGAGGATGGCAACAACAACATCTCGCGCATAATCGCCAACGTGCTCGACCGCTTTCTCGACCCGGACGCCCGCTTCGAGCTGCCGGGTTGAAGGCTGGATTCCACCACGGGAGTTGTTTTTATGGACATCGGTTTTATCGGTCTCGGCATCATGGGCGGACCCATGGCGCTCAATCTGGTCAAGGGCGGCCATGCGCTCTTCGTCCACGACGTCGGCCAGCTGCCCGCGGCGGTTATCGAGGCCGGGGCCACGGCCTGCGTCACTGGTCGCGAGGTCGCCGAGCGATCCGAAATCGTGATCACCATGGTGCCCGATACCCCAGACGTCGAAGCGGTGCTATTTAGTGCCGATGGCGTCGCCGAGGGACTCAGCCCGGGCAAGCTGGTCATCGACATGTCGTCGATTTCACCGACCGCGACCCAGCGCTTCGCCGAGCGCATTGCCGGGCTCGGCTGCGACTATCTGGACGCGCCGGTCTCCGGCGGTCCGCCCAAAGCCGTGGACGGCACGCTCACCATCATGGTCGGCGGCGCCGAGGCCGCCTTCGCGCGCGCCCGTCCGGTGCTCGAGGTGATGGGCGCCACCATCACGCAGATCGGCGGCCGCGCCGGCGACGGCCAGATCGCCAAGGTCGCCAACCAGATTATCGTCGGCCTGACCGTCGAGGCGGTGGCCGAAGCACTGACCTTCGCCGCCAAGGCCGGGGCCGATCCGGCCAAGGTGCGCGCCGCGCTGCTGGGCGGGGCGGCGGCCTCGCCGATTCTGGAGAATCACGGCGCCCGCATGCTCGCGCGCGACTTCGCGCCCGGCTTCCGCGCCGAGTTGCAACAAAAGGACCTCAACGTGGCACTTTCGGCGGCGCGCGAGCTCGGCGTGGTTCTGCCGGCGACCGCCGCCGCCGAACAAATCTACAACGGCGTCCGTGCCCGCGGCGCCGAGAAGGACGACCACATCGCGGTGCTCAAGGTGCTCGAGGACTTGGCCGGTGGCGCCGGCGGACCCTGAAACCAGGGCTCGGGATCTGGCCCGGGTGTCGTCCCGTTGGCCATAAGTCCTTGACATTGGCCCCGGGAAGGGCCAATTGTGCGCTGCAACATTAATCTCGCGAGAGCGCGAGGTGCAGCCGGGCTAGCCCAGCCGCGCCGAATCCCGAGATAAATCCCAGAAAATTTGTCCGCCCCGGCCGCGCGCGGGGACGGACCCAAAGAACTTGGCGCGGGCCGCCACTCCATGGCCGCCCGCGGCAAACTCGTATGAATAAGGAACCACTTGTGAATAATACAACTTTTTCGGATCTCGACCTGATCGAACCGCTCCTGCGCGCACTCAGCGCCAAGAATTACAGCCAGCCCACGCCGATCCAGGCGCGGGCGATCCCACCGATGCTGGCCGGCAGGGACCTGCTCGGCATCGCCCAGACCGGCACCGGCAAGACCGCGGCCTTCGGGCTGCCGATGCTGCAGACCCTCGCCGAGGCCCGTTCGCCGGCCCGCGCGCGTTGCCCGCGCGCCCTGGTGCTCGCCCCGACCCGGGAACTGGCCATCCAGATCGCCGAGGAGACCCAGGCCTACGGCCGTCACCTCAATTTGCGCCAGACGGTGGTCTACGGCGGCGTCGGCCAGCACCCGCAGGTCAAGGCGCTGGCGCGCGGCGTCGATATCGTGATCGCGACCCCGGGGCGGCTGTTGGATCTGCTCGGCCAGGGCCATCTGCGTCTCGACCGGGTTACCCACTTCGTCCTCGACGAGGCCGACCGGATGCTCGACATGGGCTTTATCCACGACGTCCGGCGAGTCGTTTCGGCGCTGCCCAAGCAACGTCAGACAGTGTTCTTCTCGGCCACCATGCCGCACGAGGTCGCCCGCCTGGCCGGCGACATTCTGGACGATCCCCTGCGCGTCGAAGTGGCTCCGGCCGCGACCACGGTGGAGCGGGTCGAGCAGCGCGTGTTCTTCGTCGAGACCGCGAACAAGCGCGCGCTCCTGGCCGAGGTGTTGAAGGACCCGGCGCTCAACCGGGTCATCGTCTTCTCGCGCACCAAACACGGCGCGAACCGCATCGCCGAGCAGCTCGACAAGCGTGGCGTCGGCGCCGCGGCGATCCACGGCAACAAGTCCCAAGGTGCCCGCCAGCGCGCGCTCGAGGGCTTCAAGTCGGGCCGCGTCCGGGTCCTGGTCGCGACCGACATCGCCGCGCGCGGCATCGACGTGGACGAGGTCAGCCACGTCATCAACTTCGACCTGCCCAACGAGCCGGAGAGCTACGTCCACCGCATCGGCCGCACCGCGCGTGCCGGGGCGTCCGGGATCGCGCTGTCGTTCTGCGATGGGGCTGAGCGCGACTTCCTGCGCGACATCGAGAAACTGACCCGGCAGCGGATCGAAGTCGATACCGAGCATCGGTTCCACGCCGCCGCCAATGATGCCGCGCCGCGTGCCGGGGCGGGGCGCAGAGGGCCACCGCCGTCCAAGCGCCGGCGCCGGAGTGGCCGGCCGCGGCGCGCGGCTTAAGCCCGCCTTCCCACTGCTTTCTTAGTAACTGGTTCATATTCTCCAGGCAGATTACAACCATGACCAATACCCTGAACGGCCTGCGCAATATCGCGATCATCGCCCACGTGGATCACGGCAAGACCACGCTGGTCGATCAGTTGCTGCGTCAATCCGGCACCCTAGTGACCTTCGGCGAGGTGGCGGAGCGGGTCATGGACTCCAACGACCTGGAGCGCGAGCGCGGCATTACGATCCTGGCCAAGAACACGGCGATTACCTGGAAGTCCTGGCGCATCAATATCGTCGATACGCCCGGCCACGCCGATTTCGGTGGCGAGGTCGAGCGCGTCTTGTCGATGGTGGATTCGGTGCTGCTGCTGGTCGACGCGGTCGAGGGGCCGATGCCCCAGACCCGCTTTGTGACCAGCAAGGCGCTCGCCCAGGGCTTGCGGCCCATCGTGGTCATCAACAAGGTCGACCGCCAAGGCGCCCGGCCGGACTGGGCCGTGGACCAAACGTTCGATTTGTTCGATCGCCTGGGCGCGAGTGAAGAACAGCTCGACTTTCCGGTGGTCTACACCTCGGCGACCCAGGGCTGGGCGGTCCAGAATTTGGATTCGGGGACCCCGGCGCCGG
>CAXMQD010000113.1:0-20195 GCA_964194965.1 uncultured Acidimicrobiia bacterium
GTCGGCGCGCGCCAGACCAGGGCCGCCGGCAGCGCCGATATGGCCATGGAGACCAGGCAGAAATACGTCAGCATGGTGACCTGGCTTTCACTCGGCGGCAGGCGCTTGACCAGCACCACGGCGATCGCGATGCCCAGCGCCATGACCAAAACTCCAAGCGCGTTGGGATCGAAGGTCCCGGCGCCGGGCCGGGTCATGACCAGCACGCCCAGAAAGCCGGCGGCGACCGCGCCCCAACGCCTCGGGCCGACACGTTCGCGGAGCAGCAGGGCGGCGAGCAGCAGGATGAACAGCGGCGTCGTGAACGACAGCGCGGTGAAGTCGGCGAGCGGGATTTTGGTGAGTGCGTAGAAGGCGCAGATCATGGCGATGCCGCCGGCGGTCCCGCGCGTCAGGTGGATGCCCAGGTGATTGCTGCGCAGCACGCCGGGGCCGGCGCGCCAGATGAACGGCAGCATCGCCAGCAACGCAACCATCGAACGCACGAAGGATATCTCGAAGGGATGCATGCCCCCGGCGCCGAGCAGCTTGACCAGCGCGCCGTTGAGCGTGAATCCGGTGGCGCCGATCAGCATCCAGATCGCGCCGCGATGGTTCCCCGGCATGGCGTGCCAGGTGGCGCGGAGACGCGCGATTTTCGACCGTTGTCTCGGGCTTGCGGCAGGCGGCGCGGCAGGGGGCGCGTCGGTCGGCGCGGTCATGGCCGCGCCCGCACCGACTCACTCGCCGTGCCCGGCCTCGCGACCTGGGCTTCGCGGTGCGCGATGTAGATCGCCGAGGTCGCGATCACCGCGGCGCCGAGCCAGGTCCAAAGATCCGGGACCTCGCCGAACAGGAAGAAGGCGATGACCGCCACGAAGGGCAGGCGCGCGTAATCGAAGGGTATCACCGCCGAGGCATCGGCCTTGGTGTAAGCGATGGTCAGCAGTAAATGGGCAAGCGTGCCCGCGCCGCCCAGGCCGGCCAGGTAGCCGAGCGTCGGCCAATCCGGCCACTGCCACACAAACAGCGCCGGGATCAGCGACAGCGGGGTCAGGATCAGGGTCATGTAAAGCACGACGGTCGCGGCGCTTTCGGTACGCGACAGCGACTTCACCGTTAGCGTCGCGCAGGCCATGGTCAGCGCGGCCACGACCGGCAGCGCCATGGCCGGTGTCACCTCGGCGAAGCCGGGGCGCAGGATGATGAGCGTGCCCAGAAAGCCGATCACGGTCGCGGTCCAGCGCCGCGCGCGCACCACCTCGCCGAGCACCAGCGCGGCCCCGGCGGTGGCGAACAGCGGCACCGTAAAGTTGAGTGCCACCGCTTCGCTCAACGGCAGCAGCGCGAGCGCGCTGAACCAAGCGATCATGGTCGCCAGCGCGAAGAACGAACGCACCAAGTGCAGCTTGATGCGTTTGGTTCGCAACGGCTCGAGCCCGGCCCGGGCGAGCCAGGGCAGCATGAACACCAGCGCGAAGAAGTTGCGGAAGAAAGCGACCTCGAGCGCCGCGATCTGCTCGGTGGCGAGGCGTACGAAGACGTTCATGACCGAAAAGCAGAACGCGGCGGCGGTCATGATGAGCGCACCCTGAATGGGCGCCGGAATCGCGCGCAGGCGCGCCGACAGGTCGTCTCTACTTGCCATGATGGCGGCAATTCTAAGTGTTCCGGGGCGCCGCCGCCAGCCGGTGCGCGCGCAACCCTGCTATGTGCGGATAGGGGCTCGCGCTACGGCAGCGGCTCGCTGTCGTAGCCGGTGGTCTGGAAACGCGGCAGGCCGTCGTCCAGGTGCAACCAGGGCAGTTGCTCGCCGACGTGGACGTGGGCCCCGGGCTCGAAGGCCTCGGGCCGGTCCAAGGTCGAGATGTAGAGGTGGATCTCGCCGGGATAGCGCTCGGCCGCGTAGCTGAGTGGCGTACCGCAGGTGCCGCAGAACGAGCGCACGACCCCGGGCGAGGAGGCGTAGCTCTGAAGCGCGCCTTTGACGATGCGGACTTGCCCCTGCTTGTAGCCGACGAAAGTCGCGAAGGCGGAACCGGTGTTGCGCCGGCAGGAACGGCAGTGGCAGTGGGCGACCCACAGCGGCTTGCCGCGCGCCGCGAAGCGCAGCGCGCCGCACAGGCAGCCGCCCTGGTGGGTCTCGTCCGGTCCGATCATCGCGGAGTCTTTTCCCCTTGTCGTGGCCCTGGGTCGTGGCGCCGGGTCGTGGCGCCGGATTTCATAACACGAAGCCGGCGCCGATCGCACGCCCCGGGCTTGGCGCGGCGGGCCGTGCTCGGTAATACTACCACGCACGGCTATCGAGACCGAAACCAGGACGCAACCCCCATGACCGCGCCCCTTTGGCAACCTTCTCCCGAGCGCATCGCGGCCGCCAATCTCACTGCCTTCATGGCCCGGGTCGATCGGGATTGGGGCGTCGAGTTGGACGGCTATGACGCCCTCTACGACTGGTCGCTCGGCGAGATGGAGAAGTTTTGGACCACGGTCTGGGACTTCTGCGGCGTGGTTGCCGAAACCCGGGGCACGCGGGTGCTGGCTGACGGCGGCAAGATGCCCGGCGCCGCCTTCTTTCCCGATGCCCGGCTCAGCTTCGCCGAGAACCTGTTGCGCCGCCGGGACCAAGCCGACGCCATGGTGTTCTGGGGCGAGAGCCGGGTCCGGCGCCGGCTTACTTTCGCGCAAGTCTACGACCAGGTATCGCGTCTGGCCCAGGCGCTGGAGGCGGCGGGCGTCGGTGACGGCGATCGGGTTGCCGGCTTCCTGCCCAATATGCCCGAGACCGTGATCGGAATCCTCGCGGCCAACGCCATCGGCGCGGTCTGGTCGTCGTGCTCGCCGGACTTCGGAGTCCAGGGCGTGCTCGACCGCTTCGGCCAAATCGAGCCCAAGGTGCTGCTCTGCGCCGACGGCTACTACTACAACGGCAAGGAAATCGATTCGCTGGCGCGGGTGCGGGAGCTCGCGACCCAGTTACCGAGCCTGAGCCGGATCGTCGTGGTGCCCTATTTGACCGAGACGCCGGATGTTTCGGGCCTGGATCGCGGGATTTCCTACGACGATTTTCTGGAGCCCCACGCGGCGCGCGAGATCCCGTTCAAGCGCATGGCGTTCAACGCGCCGCTGGTGATCATGTATTCCTCCGGCACCACCGGAAAACCCAAGTGCATCGTCCACGGCCAGGGCGGCACGCTCATCCAGCACCTCAAGGAGCATATCCTGCAGTGCGACGTGAAGCGCGACGACCGGGTGTTGTACTTCACCACCTGCGGCTGGATGATGTGGAACTGGCTGATCTCGGCGCTCGCCTGCGAGGCGACGCTCCTGCTCTACGACGGTGCGCCGGTTCACCCCGACGGCAACGCGCTGTTCGACTTCGCCGAGGCGGAGCGCTGCACGCTGTTCGGCACCTCGGCCAAGTACATCGATGCGCTCAACAACGCCGGCCTCGATCCCAAGTCGAGCCACGATCTCGGCTCGGTGCGCACCCTGACCTCGACCGGCTCGCCGCTGGTGCCGGAGGGCTTCGACTACGTTTACGAGCGTATCAAGGACGACCTCTGCCTGTCCTCGATCGCCGGCGGCACCGACATCATCGGCTGCTTCGTCGGCGGCAATCCGATCGGGCCGGTGTGGCGCGGTGAAATCCAGAAGCGCCACCTGGCCATGGCGGTCGAGGTCTTCGATGCGGACGGTAACGCGATCGTGGGCGAGAAGGGCGAGTTGGTCTGTACCAAGCCGTTTCCCTCGATGCCGATTTATTTCTGGAACGATCCCGAGGGAAAACGCTACCGGGCCGCCTACTTCGAGACCTATCCGAATGTCTGGCACCACGGCGACTTCATCGAATTGACCGAGCACGGTGGGGTGGTGATCCACGGCCGCTCCGACGCCACACTCAATCCGGGCGGCGTGCGCATCGGTACCGCCGAGATCTATCGCCAGGTCGAGCGCATGGACGAGGTCGAGGAGGGCATCGTGATCGGCCAGGAGTGGCGGAACGACGTCCGCGTGGTGCTGTTCGTGCGGCTCGCGGCCGGCGCCGCGCTCGACGACGAGCTGGTGACGCGAATCAAGGCGCGCATCCGCCAGGGCTGCACGCCGCGCCACGTGCCGGTCAAGGTGCTCCAGGTCGCCGATATTCCGCGCACCAAGAACAACAAGATCGTCGAACTCGCCGTGCGCGAGGTGGTCCACGGCCGCCCGGTCAAGAACCTCGAGGCACTGGCCAACCCCGAGGCACTGGAGCTCTACAAGGACCTGGCCGAGCTAGCCGGTTAGCCCCGGCGCTGGAGCCCCGGCCCCCCCCCGGCTCCCCCCCCCCCGACACCGTTAACAAATTCCGAATCCGGGCCATGTGCTTTTTGCATGGCGCGGATGTAAATCGGGCAATGGTCTTCGGTCACGGAGGGGTCCATGTTTCGGCTCAGGACAGAGTGAGACCCCGGGGGAAACCCCACGGCCGGCGGGACCCAGAAGGGCCCGGGCCAGACAGACAAGGAGCCAGAGCCATGACCAACCATCGCTTCAATGCCGACACCACCACGCCCAGCCTGGGCGCCACCGATCTGGCGAACATGATGGGCGCCGGCTTCGTCATCGGCTTCGGGGGCCTCGGGGGCCTCGGGGGCGAGACCAAGCCCAAGGCGCGGCGCTCGCTCAAGGGCCTGCTGCGCAAGCTCGCAGCCCTCCGCCCCGGCGCCCGCAACGCCCCCTAAGGCAGCGGCCCCGAATATAGAGGCTCCCAATAAAGGGGATTAAAGGGTAAAGGGGACAGTCCCCTTTAATTCAATGATTATCGTTTAGTATCAAATAATTATAAATCATTAATATTTAATATATTGATATATAGTAATTTAATGAGAAATAAAGGGGACTGTCCCCTTTATTTTGGAGTTTTTTTCGATATTACAATAGATTAGCGTACGTCGCCGTGGCGCCGTGGCGTCATGCCCGGCGCGGGCGGTGCCTCACAGCGCTTCGTTGAAGTCGTCGATGAGGGCGGTGATGCGGCCTGAGTCGGCCTGGTCCATGATGTTTTGGGCGCGTTGGGTGGCGGCTTGCATGTCGAGGCGCAGGATGCGGTTCTTGACCCGGGGCAGGGCGTTGGCGGTCATCGAGAGCTCGCGTACCCCCAGGCCGAGCAGCAGCGGCGTGATACGCGGGTCGCCGGCGATCTCGCCGCAGACCGAGACCGGAATCCGCGCCCTCAGCGCCGCCTCGATGGAGAACTGCACCAGCCGCAACACCGCCGGGTGCAGCGGGTTGTAGAGGTGGGCGACCTGCTCCTCGCCGCGGTCGATGGCCAGGGTATACATGGTCAAATCGTTGGAGCCGATGGCGAAGAAGTCGGAAACCGTGGCGAGCGAGTCCGCCGACAGGGCCGCGCCCGGCACTTCGATCATCACCCCCAAGGGCGGCAGCGGGTCGGCGATCTTGACGCCGCGGCGCTTGAGCCGGCGCGCCACCTTGAGCAGCGCCTTGCGCACCTCGACCACCTCAGAGACCGTCGAGATCATCGGCAACAAGATCCGCAGCGGCCCATGGGCGGCGGCGCGCAGGGCGGCGGCCAACTGGGTTTCGAGCAGTTTGGGCCGCTTGAGCGAGAGCCGGATTGCACGCAGGCCGAGCGCCGGGTTGAGCCCCTCCGCCGCCGCCGGGCCGAGCGAGGAGGCGAGCTTCTCGCCGCCGACGTCGAGCGTGCGCACCGTGACCGGGCGCCCGGCCATGCCGATCACGAGTTCGCGCAGGGCGGCGTACTGCTCCTCCTCGCCGGGCAGGTCGTCGCGGTTCATGTAGAGGAATTCGGTGCGCAGAAGACCGATGCCCTCGGCGCCGGCGGTTAGGGCCTGGGCCAGTTCGCGCGGCAGTTCGAGGTTGGCTTGCAGGTTGACAGGGGTGCCGTCGCGGGTCACCGCCGGCACCTTGCGCAAGCGCGCCAGCGACCGGACCTCGCGCGCCATCTGCTGGCGCCGGCGCTTGTAATCGGCCAGGCAACGCGCGGTCGGGTTGACGATGACCCGGCCGTTGGAGCCGTCGATCACCACGGTGTCGCCGCTTTGCACGCCGCCGAACAGTCCGGTCACGCCGAGCACCGCCGGCAGGCCGAGCGAGCGTGCCATGATCGCGGTGTGGCCCTCGGCGCCACCGAGCACGCTGGCAAAGCCGCGGATCTGCTGTGGGTCCATGAGCGCGGTGTCGGCCGGGGTGACCTCCTCGGCGACGATCACGCTGTCGGGTTCGAGTTGGCCGAAACTCGCGTAGCCGGCCTGGGTCAGGTTGCGCACCACGCGCAGGCCGACTTCCCGTACTTCCTGGCCGCGCGCGCTCAAATAGGGATCGTTCATGGCCGCGAAGTTCTCGGCGATCGCGCCGATTTCGGCCATCACCGCAAACTCGGCGTTGCAGCGGTTGGCTTCGATGCGCCGCTCGATGCCGCCGATCAGGCTCACGCTCTTGAGCATCTGCAGGTGCGCCTCGAGCAAATAGCCGAGTTCCTCGGCGGCGGCGCCGTGGTAGCGCTCCGCCTTGGCGGCCAGTTTGCCCACTTGGCGCCGGGATTGGGTGACCGCGCCGTGGAAGCGCTCGATCTCCTCGGGCACGCGGCGCGGCGGCACTTGATACTCGAGCACCTGGATGTCGCCGCTCTCGCGCAGATGCACCTTGCCGATGCCCACGCCCGGCGAGACGCCGAGCCCCTCGAAGGTGCGCTGTGCCGGTTTGCGTTCGGCCTTGGCGCGCGCCTTGGCCGCCGTCTTTTTGGCCGCCGTCTTCTTGGCGGCATTGGGCCTGCTCTTGCCGCCCTTGCGATCAGTCTTCATCGAACTTCTTCTCGACCAGTTCGCGAAGCGCGCCAATGACTGCCTGTGCCGCCGGACCGCGCGCGCGCAACTCCAGCTCGCAACCCGGCGCCGCCGCCAGCATCATCAGGCCCAAAATCGAGGAACCGGGAACCTCGGTGCCGTTCTTGACCACCGTGACCTCGGCCTCGAAGGCGCCGGCCAACTTGACGAATTTGGCCGCGGCGCGGGCGTGCAGGCCGCGCTCGTTGACGATGGTGACCATGGTCTGGACGACGGCTTCCGTCATAGCGTCGCGGTCTCACCTATCCAAAGGAGCCTCACCCGGCTTTGTCGGCCAGCAACTGGGAGGCGACGTTGATGTACTTGCGCCCGGCCCGCTGGGCCTCGGCGATGACCGTGGCTAGCGACTCCTCCCCGCGCAGGCTGGCCAGCTTGATCAGCATGGGCAGGTTGACGCCCGCGACCACTTCGACCCGGCCCTGGTCGAGTACCGAGATCGCCAGGTTCGAGGGCGTACCGCCGAACATGTCGGTCAGAAGCACCACCCCCCGGCCGCCGTCGACCTTGGCGACGCTCTCGACGATTTCGCGCCGCCGCCGCTCCATGTCGTCGTCCGGGCCGATGCAGACCGCGGCCATGTTCTCCTGCGGCCCGACCACGTGTTCGAGCGCGCCGATGAATTCCTGGGCGAGGCGCCCGTGGGTGACCAGAACTACTCCGATCATGGGACCGTCCTTGAATTGACACGTCGCGGTTCTAGCGCGAATCGACCTGCGAATCACGTTTGTTGTGGGCCGGCGCTGGATTGGGCCCAAGCTCCCGGTGCGCCAGCTCGACCGGACGCCCGAGACCGGCGAACCAGGCGGCCAGGCGCTCGGCGACCGCCACCGAGCGATGCTGGCCGCCGGTACAACCCACGGCGATGGTCAGGTAGCTCTTGCCTTCGCGCTCGTAGCGCGGCAACAGCGGCGCCAACATCGCGGTCAGGCCTTCGAAAAAGGCGGCATGGGCCGGATCGCTTGCGACGTAGTCGGCGACCCTGGGGTCGCGCCCGTCGAGCGGCCGCAGCGCCGGATCGTAATGGGGGTTGTCGAGAAAGCGCGCGTCGAACACCAGATCGGCCTCGCGCGGCAGCCCGCCGCGATAGGAGAACGAGGTCACGAAGATCTTCATGCCCGGACCATCGCCGAGCCCCAAGTGACCCGATAGCAGACGGCGCAACTCGGCGCCGTTGAGGCCCGTGGTATCGACGGTCAGATCGGCGCGCTCCCGCAATGGGGCGATCAGGCGCCGCTCGGCGGCGATGCCGTCGGCGACCCGGCGGTCGGTGGCCAGCGGGTGCGGCCGGCGGGTTTCGGTGAAGCGGCGCTCCAGCACCTCGTCGTCGCAGTCGAGAAACAATAAGGTGGTCTGCCCGCCCGCGCCGAGCCGGTCAATCTGGTCGAGCAATGTCGTGGCCGAGAAGCCGCGGTTTCGGATGTCGATGCCGAGCGCGATCGGTTCACTCTCCTGGGCCATGGAGCCCAGAAGATCGAGCGGCAGATTGTCGATCGCTTCGTAACCCAGGTCCTCGAGAATCTTGAGTGCGGTCGAGCGGCCGGCCCCGGACAGCCCGGTAACCAGCACCACCGGGCGCGGGTCCTCGGATTCGGCTCCGGGTGCCGCCCCGGGTGCCGCCCCGGGGGCCGCCCCGGGTGCCGTGGGAGGGGGCGTGGCGGATTGGGCGGCGCGGCGCAGTGCCAGGTCCAGCTTGACCGGCGCCGCGGCCTCGAAAGCGTTGAGCGCCAGGCGCGGCAGGTCGACGCCAAGAATCTCCTCTCGCGCCGCCTCGGGTAGTCGCTCGACCGCTTCGGGCGCGACCAGGTCGACGATCAGCGCGACCGGCACTTGGCCCAGGCTCGGCACCTCGGTGATGCCCAGGCCGCGGACCTCGAGCGCGCCGGCGATCTCGGCCGGCGCGCGCGCGATCAGCTGGGGCCCGGCGGCGCGCTCCTCTTGCACCACCTCGCACTGGTCGTCGGCGACCAGGCGTGCGCCTCGGTCGATCAAGCGCAGCGCCAGGTCCGACTTGCCGGCCCCCGAAGGACCACGCAGCAAAACGCCGAACGGTCCGCCGTGGCCATCCAGTGCCACGCAGGTGGCGTGCAGGAGTTTCAGGCTCATGGCGTGTATTCTTAGTCCAGCGGCAGGCGAATGACCAGGCGCGCGCCGATCGCCGCGCCGGTGCCGTCGTGCCGATTCTCCGCGCGGATGGTGCCGCCGTGGGCCTCGACGATCTGTCTGGAGATGCTGAGGCCGAGGCCCGAGTGGGTGCCGAACTTCTCGGTTTTGGGGCGCTCGGTGTAGAAACGGTCGAAGATGGCGCCGAGCGCGCTCTCCGGAATGCCCGGGCCGGAATCCGACACCGAGATCACCGCCCAGGAGGCCTCGCGCCAGGCCGCGAGTTCGATGGTGCCGCCGGGCGGAGAAAAGGTCGCCGCATTGTTGATCAGGTTGCGCAGGACCTGGCCGAGGCGCTCCTCGATGCCTTGGACCACCAGGCTGCCGCTGCCGCGGGTCTCGAAGCGCAGTTTTGGGCCGCCCTCGTCCGCAGTTGCTTGGTGGGCTTCGGTGAGCGCGGACAGCAAGCGGACCAGGTCGACCGGCTGGGTGTGTGCCCGGGATAGCTCGGCGTCCAGGCGCGAGGCGTCGGAAATGTCGGAAATCAGGCGGTCGAGGCGCTGTACGTCGTCGAGGATGATCGACATCAGTTTGCGCTGCTGTATCGGGTCCTCGATCCGCGAGACGGTCTCGACCGCGCTGCGTAGCGAGGTGAGCGGGTTCTTGATCTCGTGGGCGACGTCGGCGGCGAAGCTTTCGATGGCATCGAGCCGCGTCCACAGCGCCTCGGTCATGTCTCGGAGTGCTCCGGAAAGCTCGCCGATTTCGTCCCGGCGGCGGCCGAAGTCGGGGATCTCGACCCGCCGCCCCTTGCCCGTGCGGACCCGATCGGCCGCCTCGGCGAGGCGCCGCACCGGCCGCGCGATGGTGCCGGCCAGATAGATCGACAGCAGTACGGTCACCGCCAAGGCGATCGCGAAGACCACCAGAATGTCGACCCGCCGCGCGCGCACCGCGCGCTCCACGGCGGCCCCGTCCCGCGACAGCATCATCGCACCCAGGACCTGGCGGTAGCGCTGCACCGGCACGGCGACCGAAAGCACTAGGCGCCCGCGCCGGTCGGCGCGCACCACGCCCGGGCTCTCGCCGAGCAGGGCGCGTTCGACTTCCGTATAGTGGGCGGCCCGCTGGATACGCGCCTCGCGGTAGCGTGGCGGCTCCTCCGAGAACGGCAGCCAGTTGATGGCCCGGTTGAGATAGTGCTCGAGGGCGTATAGCAGCGAGCCGCCGCGCGGCGGTGGCAACTCGACGACCTGGACCAGGCCGCCGGGACCGGTGAGCGCGAAGGAATCGCCCAGCAGCTTGCCCGAGCGTGCGAAGATTCGCGCGCGCACGCCGGAATCCATGAGCAGTACCCGCATCAGATGACGCGCCATCTCGGGCAGGAGCTGCTCGTTGCCGAACTGGGTGCCGACCACCGCCGTGCTGCCGAGCGACAAGGCAAAGGCCCTGCCCTGGGTGCGCAGGGCGTCCAGCTCGGTGGCGATCAGGCTCTGCCGATACTGGTCCAGGTGCATCAGGCCCAGGATCGGAACCATGAGCACCAGCACGTTGAGCGCCAAAATGCGGCGCGTGAGCGGCGAAATCAGGCGATGCCGCCTGCGATGCTTGGCGCCGCGGCCCTGGGCGCGGTCCGCCTTGGCGCTGGGTTTCGAGTCGGAGCCATCCGCCTCCCGTTTGCCGTCCCGCGACGGCGTTCCGCCCAGCCACGCACGCACCTTCGCCGCACGGTCGCTCAGGCCGGGGCCCGTATGGCTCTCGGTAGTCATCTGTTTCGAAGCGCGCTCCGGTTCGCGGTTCTGCCTTTCGATGCTTCGTCCATACCTGTCTTCGGCAAATGGATTCTAACTCTCCTTATAACGGTATCCGACCCCATAAAGAGTCTCGATCTGGCCGAAGTCGTCGTCGAGATCCTTGAACTTTTTGCGCAACCGCTTGATGTGGCTGTCAATGGTGCGGTCGTCGACGTAGACCGATTCGCCATAGGCGGCGTCCATCAACTGGTCCCGGTTCTTGACGTGGCCCGGGCGCTGGGCCAGCGCCCTGAGAATCAGGAACTCGGTCACTGTAAGATTGATGGCTTCATCCTTCCAGGTACAGAGGTGCCGCGCCGGGTCGAGCATCAGTTCGCCGCGGGTCACCGGCTTTTCCACACCCTCGGGATCAGCCTCTTGTTTGGCGATTTGTTCGCGCCGCAGCAGCGCGCGAATGCGTTCGAGCAGCAGGCGCTGGGAAAACGGCTTGGTGATATAGTCGTCGGCGCCCATGCGCAGGCCCAGGACCTCGTCCACCTCCTCGTCCTTGGAGGTCAGGAAGATGACCGGCAAATTGGTGTTCTTGCGCAGGCGGCCGAGCAGCTCCATGCCATCCATGCGCGGCATCTTGATGTCGAGGATAGCAAGGTCGACCGGGTTGGCGGTCAGGCCGCGCAGCGCTTCGGAGCCGTCGGCATAGGCGCGGACCTTGAAGCCCTCGGCCTCCAGCGCGATGGAAACCGAGGTCAGGATGTTGCGATCGTCGTCCACCAAGGCGATGGTGTTTTGCATGGTCAGTCCTTCCGTTACCTGCCACTGGCGATCGGCCGTCTGGCGTCGCGGCGGTCAATCTGGCCTCGGACTGTGGCGCTTTTGCGGCACGCCGCCCAGGGCTGCCCCTGGGGCGGCCTTGGGCCACCTCGAAGGCCAGCCATCGCAAATAATAACGGTGCCAAGCTTAATTTTGCATGTGTGCATAGAATATCCGAATTGCGCCCCTGCTAAAAGCCATGATGACCGGCGATCCGGGCCGGCCGGTCGCCGGGCGCGGCGGACCGCCGCCGGGGAAGCGCCCATTGCCAGCAAGACACCTTAGGCCCGGTGGGTGTATGGTCGGCCGCCGTCGCGTACCCCGCGGGCGCCCCGCGGGCGCCCTGAGCGGGGCGGCCGGAAGTCCTAAACAACAGGCCATCAGACACGGGGGAGACCGCGCCGATGATCGCCATCCAGGGCCCGCAGACTTTCGGATTTCTGCTAGTGCCCAAGTTTGCCATGATGGCGTTCACCTCGGCGGTGGAGCCCCTGCGCGCGGCCAACTTGTTGAGCGGCAAAGAACTTTACGACTGGCGCGTGATCACCCGCGACGGTCAGCCCCTGCCGTCGTCAAACCGCATCCGTCTGATGCCCGCTGCCTCGATCGAGACCGTGGCGGACACCATGGGTCCCGGTAGCCGGCTGGCCAGCGTGGTGGTCTGCGGCGGCATGGACGGGCAGGTGTATCGCGACAAGGCCGTGTTCGCCTGGCTGCGCCGTCTGGCGCGCCAGGGCACGCGGGTCGGGGCGCTGTCGGATGGCAGCTACATTCTGGCCCGCGCCGGGCTGCTCGACGGCCACCGCTGCACCATCCACTGGAGCTGCCTGCCGGGTTTCATGGAGACCTTCCCGGATATCGAAGCCAGCTCCGAAATTTACCGGATCGACCGAAATCGCTTCACCGCGTCCGGCGGCACCGCTTCGCTCGATCTGATGCTGCACATGATCGAGGCCGACCACGGCCGCGATCTGGCCATCGCGGTCGCCGAGCAGTTCCTGCACGAGCGCATCCGCTCGGACCTCGACCGCCAGCGTATGCCGTTGCGCCTGCGCCTGGGGCTGAGCCACCGCAAGATCCTCGAGGTCGTGGGGCAAATGGAGGAGCATTTGGAGGAGCCGCTGTCCTGCGTCGAGCTGTCCGGACGCAGCGGCATCTCGACCCGCCAGATGGAGCGCTTGTTTCGCAAGTACCTGAAGCGCACGCCGCAGCGCTATTACCTGGAGCTGCGCCTGGAGCGGGCCCAGCGCCTGCTGACCCAGAGCACTTTGCCGGTAATGGAGGTGGCGTTGGCCTGCGGTTTCGTCTCGCCGTCCCACTTCGCCAAGTGCTATCGCGAGCAATACAATCAGGTTCCCAAGAGCACCCGCCTCGGTGCCCCACGGCCGGCGCCGGACGCCGCGGCCGCCGAATAGCACCCCGGACGCATGGCCGAACCGGAGCAACCCAAGCCCGGCGTTACGGTGCGCGGACTGGTGCGCGAAGCCGGCCAGGCGGCGCTCGCCAGCGCGCTGGCGCGCGACGGCAGCGGCCGGCCCTACGCCTCTTTGGTGTTGAGCGCTTGCGACCACGACGGCAGTCCGATCCTGCTGCTCTCCGACCTCGCCGATCACAGCAAGAACTTGGCCAGCGAGCCCAAGGCCAGCCTTTTGTTCGACGGCACCGCGGGCCGTGCCGATCCCCTGACCGGGCCACGCGCCAGTCTGCTCGGCGAGCTGCGGCCGGTGGCGGACCGGGCCCAGGCCGCGCGCCTATTGGCGCGCTACACCGCCCGCCACCCGGGCGCCGCCGACTATGCCGGCTTCGCGGACTTCCGGCTCTACCGCATGACCGTGGCGAGCGCTCACCTGGTCGCCGGCTTCGGCCGCATCCACTGGTTGACGGGTCCGGAGGTGCTGTTCGACAGCGCCGAATGCGGCGCGCTCGCCGCGGCCGAGGCGGAGATTGTCGGCCACATGAACGCGGACCACGGTGACGCGCTGGCGGCCATCGCCACGGGCCTCCTGGGCCGGCCAGGGCCGGTTGGTCCCGGCGCCTGGGTCATGACCGGAATCGACCCCGAGGGCTGCGACCTTAGGGCCGGGGGACATCGGGTCCGCGCCGGCTTCGCGGCGCCGGTGCGCGACCCCGGGGCGGCGCGCGCCGCGCTGGCCGCCCTGGCCCGGAAGGCGCGGACCTTATTCCCAGAGCCGCCAGGGAACGGCGCGTGAGTTCGGGACGATTCGCATCTGGCCTCCCAGGTCCGGATGGGCTAACTGTGGGAGGGGCCCGGCGCGCGGAATCAGGCCGACAAACACTGCCGGCCTGGGGACAGGGAGAGAGCGCGTGACCAATCTGGGACCGGTCATCAGCCGCCACGGACTGGCGCGGCACGGTATTCGCAATTTCGCCGCCGCCCATTGGAACCTGGCCGCGCCCGCGCTCTATGGGCACAGCTTGCGGCGCGGCGACAGTGCTCTGGCCGAGGGCGGCGCCCTGGCGGTGCTCACCGGCCAGCATACCGGACGCTCGCCCAAGGACAAGTTCATCGTCGAGGAGCCCTCGACGCGGGACGATATCTGGTGGGGCGAGGTCAACGCCGGAATTTCGGAGCAAGGCTTCGAGCGGCTCCACGGCAAGGTGGTTTCCTATTTCGAGAACCGCGAGCTTTTCGTCCAGGATCTCCATGCCGGCGCCGATCCGGAGTACCGCCTGTCGGTCCGCGTGGTCAGCGAAAGCGCCTGGCACTCGCTGTTCGCGCGCAACATGTTCATCGAGCCCGACCGCGACGCGCTCGCCGACTTCGCGCCCGAGTTCACGGTTCTGCACGCGCCCTACCTGGAGGCCGATCCGGAGACCGACGGCACCAATTCCGGTACCTTCATCGTCGTCCACTTCGCCCGCCGTCTGATTCTGATCGGCGGCTCGGTCTATGCCGGCGAGATCAAGAAGTCGATTTTCTCGGTGCTCAATTACCTGTTGCCGGCGCGCGGCGTGCTGCCCATGCATTGCTCCGCCAACATCGGCGCCCGGGACGACACGGCGATTTTCTTCGGGCTGTCGGGGACCGGCAAGACCACGCTCTCGGCGGACGGCTCGCGGCGCCTCATCGGCGATGACGAGCACGGCTGGTCGGATACCGGCGTGTTCAACTTCGAGGGCGGTTGTTATGCCAAGGTAATCCGCCTGTCCGAACAGGCCGAACCCGAAATCTACGCCACCACCCGGCGCTTCGGCACGATCCTGGAAAACGTCGTGCTGGACGAAGCGACCGGCAGACTCGACTTGGACGACGATCGCTACACCGAGAACACCCGGGCCAGCTATCCGCTCGACTTCATCCCGAACGTGAGTGAGTCCGGCCGCGGCGGCCACCCAGAAAACGTGGTCATGCTGACCGCAGACGCCTTCGGCGTGTTGCCGCCGATCAGCCGGTTGAGCGCCGAACAGGCGATGTACCATTTCCTCTCGGGCTACACCGCGCGCGTCGCCGGCACCGAGAAAGGCCTGGGCAAGGAACCCAAGGCAACCTTTTCGACTTGTTTCGGCGCGCCGTTCATGCCGCGCCATCCCTCGACCTACGCCAAACTGCTGGGGGATCGAATCGCGAAAACCGGTGCCAACTGCTGGCTGGTCAACACCGGCTGGAGCGGTGGCTCTTACGGAGTCGGCGCGCGCATGCGCATCGACCATACCCGGACCCTGGTGCGCGCGGCGCTCGACGGCACGCTGACCGAAGTTCCGACCGCGACCCACCCGACCTTCGGCCTGGTCATGCCGGAGGCCTGTCCGGACGTGCCGGCCGAGGTGCTCGATCCCAGGCGGACCTGGGCCGACAAGCAGGCCTATGACCAGACCGCGCGCGAGCTCAGCGTCCGTTTCGAGACCAACTTCAAGCAGTTCGAGCCCTACGTCACCGAGGCCGTCAAGGCCGCCGGGATCCACGCCACGACCTGACGCCGGGCGGTCGATTTTCTACCCGCGCTCAGTCGTAGCCGTAGAGCCAGACCGTGGTGCCGTGATGGATGTTGCGCACCGAATGAAGGGCGCCCGTGGGGATGAAGACCTCGTCGCCGGGTTCCAGGGTCACGGTCTTGCCGCTGACCACCATTTCGAGCCGGCCCTCGACCACGGTCACCAGCTCGTTGCAGTCGTGCACGAAGTCCTCCCAGCGGCGCCCCGGCGGGTCGACGAAACTGCCGCAGGAATAGCCTCGCGCGCGCCACTCGGCCGCCACCGCCGCCCGGTCGAGGGGCGCCGGGAACTTACCGCGTGCCAAATCGTCGCCCACCGAACTAGGCCTCCGCCAATGCGACCGTGACTGGGTCGCCGGACTTGACCGCGGCGAGCGCGCGCACGTCGGAAAGCGCGCGCGCCCAGATGTTGGTCGGCGCGGCCAGACGGATCTCGTCGCCTTGGGAAATCGGCGTGCGCCCGAACCCGATGGCGATGGAATCGCCCTCGACCCAGAACGCGATCTCGCCGGGTTCGATCACGGCGCGGGCGCCGGCCTCGCGGTCCACGGAGATCGGGGTGGCAAAATAGACCTCCTCGCCCCAGGTGCTGGCGCGCGCGGTGAACGGCGCCGCGGCGAGAATCGCCGCCGCCGTCGGCGTATCCAGCGTCTCGAGCTCGAGTGCCACGCCGCCACAGGTGATGCGCAGTATCTTGGACATGGCGAGCTATCCCTGGGCGGGCGCGGCGCGCTCGCCTGGTCGCATGGCGGCGAAAACGTGCTCGAATAGGGAGCCGAAGCCGGGCCGCACCTCGGCCACGCCGAGCTTACGCAGGCAATCGGCCAGGCTCGCCTGGTTGGACGAGATCACCGGCTTGCCCAGCTCGGCTTCCAGCTTCTCGATGATCTCGATGGTTCGAAAGCCGGTGCAGGAGATGAACACCGCCTCGGCCCGGTCGGTGTCGACTTCGCGGGCGCGCGCGTAGGCGACCTCGGGCTCGCACTCCTGCATGTCGGCGACCTCGACCAGTCCACCGCCCAGTGCCCGGGTCACCTCGAAGCCATGATCCTCCAGGAACCGCGCCTCCAATCCGGTCACCTCCTCGGTGTAGGGTGTCACGAGCGCGAGGCGCCGCACACCGAGCAGCTCCAACGCCCGCAGCACCGCCGTGGTCGTGGTGGTGGCCGGGACACCGGCCGCCTGCTCCATGATTCGGATCAGCCCCGCGTCATAGCCCTTGCCGCCGATAAAGCTGCCCGAAGTGCAGCCGAAGGCGAGCACGCCGATGCGGACCGGGGCCAGGCCTCGGGCGCTCTCGGCGGCGTGGTCCGCCATGCCGGCAAGCGACTCGGGTGTCACGTCCTTCAGAAAGACCCGGTTGGCGTGGGTCGAGACACCGTCCGGCGCCATGCGGTGGAACTCCGGCTCCATGACCGAGTTGCCGCCCGGCACCAGGAGTCCGATGCGGCCGCGCCGTCCGTACATTTTCGGTTCTCCTCCCTATTCGCCCGCCGCGGCTGTGGCGTTCTCTTGCGTGGGCAAGTCCTCGCGCTTGCCACCGCGGGACAGCATGTCCGCGATGACGCCGTCCTCCATGCCGATCTGAAGCGCGTCGTTGAAGCGGTTGAAGAAGCCGCAGAGCGCGGTGCGCAAGGTCAGCTCGACGATCTCGGCTTCGGTGAAATGCTCCCGCAGCCGCTCGAACATGGCATCGCGGATGCGTCCCGGGTTGTCGGTCACCTGCACCACGTAGTCGCGCACCAGGCGGTCGAGATCGTCCAGCCCCGGGCAGTCGGGATCGAGGATCCGGGCCACGGTCTCCGGCGCCAGGCCCTGATCGACCAAACGCGGCGTGTGGTGCGCCACGCAATAGGTGCATTCGTTGAGCTTGGACACCACGACCAGTGCGATCTCGAGATAGCGTTTGGGCAGGAGGGCCTCGTCCGCCAGCTCGAGCAGCAGGCCCATGAGGTGCTTCACCGCCGGCGGGCGGTGGGCGAAGACCTTGACCTGGTTGAGGAACGGCCCGTATTCGCCGGCGAAGCGCCGATAGGTCGGGCGGACGTCTTCGGGAACCTCGTCAATTGTGACGTCGCGAACGCGGGCCATGGTGATTCTCCCGGTTGGTTCAGGCGCCGAGCGCGCTGGAGTCGATAAAACGCACGCCGGCCTGGGTCATGGCTTCCCGGGCCGTGGCCAGCGAGCCGTCCAGGTCGATGCCGCGGCAGGCGTCCTCGATCACCACCACTTCGAAGCCGTCCTTGGCGGCGTCGATCGCCGAGAAGGTGACGCAGTAGTCGGTCGCCAGGCCGCACAGGAAGACGCGGCCGAGCCCACGCTCGTGCAGATAGCCGCGCAACCCGGTCGCGGTCGTGCGATCGTTTTCGAAAAACGCGGAGTAGGAGTCGATCTCGGCGCGATAGCCTTTGCGGATGATCATCTCGGCCCGGACCGTCTCCAGGTCCGCGTGAAAGGCGGCGCCTGGCGTGCCCTGCACGCAGTGGTCCGGCCATAGGGTCTGGGGCCCGTAGGCGGCCTCGATGGTTTCGAACGGCTGGCGGCCGGGGTGGCTGGAGGCGAAGGACTGGTGCCCGGGCGGGTGCCAGTCCTGGGCCAGCACCACCTGGGCGAAGGCCGGCGAGATGCGATTGATGACCGGTACCACGGCATCGCCGCCGGGCACCGCTAGCGCGCCGCCGGGGCAAAAATCGTTCTGTACGTCGACGATCACAAGGACGTCGCCCGCGCCCGGTGTAAGGTCGCCTGTCATGGTCGATACCGCTCCCTACCGCTATCTGCCCCACGCGTGCTGGCGGACAAGAAAAAGCGTGGCCTCTTTTCAGGGGTCACGCAAGTCTTGGAAGGATTGCGCGGGAGGACCGGGGGGGACGGTCGGCCCCTCCGCGCGGTCGGGGCAGGTTCAGGGAGGTAGTCTCAGTAGGTGATCAGGAACGGGGAGGCCAGGATCAGAAGGAATGGTGTAGCCATCAACAATCCAGTCACCACGGCGACGCAATCGATCGTCAGTTTCGCGCTGTTGTGCCAAGACATGGTTGCCACTCCTTTTTGCTGGGGGCCATCCCCCGTTGTTCTGTAATCAACATAGGGCAGGGGGCGGAAGCGCGATGTGATGGTCGTCACGGAAGCTACAGTTTTCGGTAAATTTAAAATAATTATGGGGGATTTCGTTGTTTTTTTCGGTCCTCCCGGTGACCCCTCGAGGCCGCCACCGCGAGGTTTCCGGCGCAGGGTCTTACCGTGCTGGATCGAAATGGTCCAAGACGTGAATCGCAATCTCGGGGCCAAATAAGTTGGCGCGGCCGCTTTTCAGGGGCCGCGCCGGTGCCAAGGAAGTGTTGCGGGGTGCGGAAAGGTCGGCCGAATTACTTTCAGTAACTGACCAGGAACGGCGAGGTCAGGATCAGAACGAATGGCGCCGCGATCGCCAGGCCCGCCAGGACGGCGATACAGTCCAGTGCGTAAATTGTGCTCTTGCGCCAAAACATGGTTCCAACTCCTGTGGGCTGGGGGAAACTCCCCGCTCTCGTTATTCGAATATTGGCCTTCTGGCGCCGGCCCAATGTGACGGCCGTCACAAAGCAGGTATTCGATTCTGTGATGGCCGTCACAAATAGGATGGTTAATTGGAGAAATTCGCCCGGTTCGGGCCGGCGGGCGGGGGACCCCGACCAATATCAAGGCGCTTTGGTATTGCGGCCGCGGTGGCCTCAAATGTGGTGATGGCCGCCGCCTTCGCGTTGCAGGGCCTCCAGTGCCACCTCCAGTTTGTCCCGGTCCGGGATGTAGAGGCTCTTGCCCTTTCTGCGGACCAGGCCGGTGGGATAGAGCTGGCTCAGCGCGCGGGCCACTGTCTCGCGCGTGGTGCTGATCCGGCTTGCGATCTCCCTGAGCGGTGGCAGCGGGTGGATCACCCAAAGGTTGGGCACGGCGACGTCGGGCCGGGCCATGCGCAGCAGTTCGGCGTAGACCCGCTGGGTGGCGGCTAGGGTGCTCAACTCCATGATGCGCACGTCGCCCATGCGCACCATGGCGGTCAGGCGCCGCAGCAGCGTGAGGGTGACCTCCGGCTGCTCGTGCAACAGCTCGATGAACTGGGCCGAGGGCAGCACCGCGGCCAGGGTCGATTCGGCCGCGACCACGCTGGCCGAGCGCGGCAGCGTGTCAATGGCGGCGAGCTCGCCAAAGCAGTCTCCGGCCTGGAGGCGGGCATAGGCGACCTCGCGTCCGGTGAGCGAGATATTGAGGATGTTGACCGAGCCGGTGACGATGAACAGCACCTCTTGGCTCTCGCTGCCGCGCTCCAGCACGGTTTCTCCGGCGTTGTAGCGCCGCCAAGTACAGCGGCCCTCCAGGCGCCGGCGCTCCGCCTCGTCGAGGCACTCGAACAGCGCGACACCCGCCAGGGTATGACTCGTCTCAACCCGCACGTTCTAACTCTCCCGTCCAGACTCTCGACCCGGATCGATGGTAGTAACGGGGCGAGCATACACCATTATCCGGCATGGAATCGAGCGTGCCGGCGCGGGCTCGCATCACGGTTCCCCTTTCGGGTTTGTTCTGGCTGGTCTATTGTCGCCCGCTTCAAACCGCGAGCCGGCGGCGACAAATAGCCGGGGTAACCGTTAAGGGGCTGGGGAGCCATGAGCGAGGTCATCCATCACTACATCAACGGCCGTGTGGTCGAGAGCAAAACCGGCCGCCGCGGCGATGTCTACAACCCGGCGATCGG
>CAXMQD010000114.1:0-1933 GCA_964194965.1 uncultured Acidimicrobiia bacterium
CGACGGATGGCGCCCACCCCGCCGGCCACCATGATGGGCTTGTGGTAGCCGCGCACCTCGGGCCCGTCGCCGTCGCCGGTCACCTCGAGCTCCAGGGTGCGAAAGTAGCCATTCAGGGCAGGGCGGCCGAATTCGTTGTTGAACGTAGCCGCGCCGACGGGCCCTTCCAGCATGATGTCCAGCGCCGAGGCGATGCGCCCGGGGCGGCCGTGATCCCGCTCCCAGGGTTGCCCGAAGCCCGGGATGTTCAGATTGGACACCGAGAAGCCGGTGAGGCCGGCCTTGAAGCGCGCGCCTCTGCCGGTTGCCGCCTCGTCGCGGATCTCTCCGCCGGAGCCGGTGGCGGCGCCGGGATAAGGGGATATGGCGGTGGGATGGTTGTGGGTTTCCACCTTCATCAGGATGTCCACGCTTTCTTCCACGGCCCGGTAGCAGTGGCTTTCGGCATCGGGAAAGAACCAGGTGGCAGCGCTCCCGGACATCACCGCCGCGTTGTCCCGGTAGGCGGACAACACGCGGCCAGGGTGACTCGCGTAGGTGTGCCGGATCATTTCGAAAAGCGTGTGATTCGCGTCCTCGCCGTCGACGGTCCATGCGCAGTTGAAAATTTTGTGCCGGCAATGCTCGGAGTTCGCCTGGGCGAACATCATCAGCTCGATGTCGTTGGGATTTCGCGCGCAGGCGAGAAAATGCTCGAGCAGATAGTCAATCTCGTCGTCGCTGAGTGCCAGGCCCATGTCTCGGTTGGCCTGATCGAGGCTTGCGCGGCCCTTTGCGAGCACGTCGACGGATTGAAGCGGGTGCGCGGCCGCGTGATCGAACAATGCGTGGACCTTCTCGATACCCGGGATCAACACCTGGGTCATGCGGTCGTGGACCCGTGGCCCGAGCACGGCTTCGAGGAGCGCGCCCGCGTCGGCGCACGATTTCATCCCTACCCGCCACTCGACGCCGCGCTCCACGCGGCTGACCTTGTGCAGCCCGCAGTTGTGCAGGATGTCCGTGGCCTTACTGGACCAGGGGGAAATCGTGCCCGGCCGGGGTACGACCAGGAATCCGTGACCTTCGTCCGCCTCGGCACGAGCTGGCCGCGCCGCCAGGAGCCGCGCCAGCAGGGCCTCTTCGTCGGCGCTCAGCGGATCATTGCGATGCTCGACGAAGTAAAGGTAATCGGCGTCAACGGAGCCGAATCCGGGCAGCTCCCGGGCCAGTCTGTCGCGCAGCCGCTGTGCACGAAATGCTGTCAGCGCCGAGCGTCCGCGCAGGTGCGATAGGGATGCAATACCTGATTCGCGTACGCTCATGGTAGGGCACCGGATGATACTGTAGCGCGCGGGGATCGTGCTACCATTCCCGCAACCGAGTGCGCATTTCGGCGCCACTTGAATGCTGGAGAGGGCGGAGATGGGCAAAGATACCACGACCGACCATGAGCAGGTGGGCGAAGATAGTCGCGGCTATCGCGTAATGGCTGCGGAAAAGAAGGCCGACAAGAAAAAGGCCAGGAAAAAGACGGCCAAGAAGAAGCCGGCCACCAAGAAGGCCGCCGCCACCGAAAAGAAGGGCAAGGCAGCCAAAATAGTTGCCGAGCCGGCGCCGGTTGCCGCGTCGCCGGAACGGCCGGCAACTCCGGCGCCTCAGCCGAAACCGGCGTTGGCGCCTCAGCCGGAGCCGGCGTTCGCGCCGCCTTCCGACGAAGCGCGCTCCGGCGGCGCCATGCGCGGCATCATCGCCCTGTGGGGCCCGCTGGCGATTATCGTATTGCTGATCGTCGTTTCGCGACTCGGTGATGAAGAGCCCGCAGCGCTTGGGCGTGGGGCCGCGGCCGGACTGTCGGCGTCGCTTGATACTGCGGAAAGTATCGCCAGGGACGTGGTGGAAGACGTCCAGGATGCGCTCACCGGAGGCGATCCTCAGGCGGCCGCGGTGCTGG
>CAXMQD010000115.1:0-5534 GCA_964194965.1 uncultured Acidimicrobiia bacterium
CGAGACCAACCTGGAACGGCTCGACGACGTGCTCGCGACCCTGGAGCAGCAGCTCCGGGGCCTGAAGAAGCAGGCCCGCCAGGCGACCCGCTACCGCAACATCGCCGGTCAGATACGGCGCACCGAAGCGCTGGCGCTGCATCTTGAGGCCGGGGTCGCCAAGGCGGCGCAGGCGGCGGCGCAGACCCGCCTCGCCGAGACCGAGGCCGAGGTCGCCGCGCTGACCGAACGGGCCGCGGCACGGGCCACCGAGCAGGCCGAAGCGGCCGCCGTGCTACCGGATCTGCGCAATCGCGAAGCCGAGGCCGCCGCCGCGCTGCACCGCTTGGTGGTCGAGCGCGACAATCTGGCCCGCGAGGAGGAGCAGGCGCGCGCCACCCAGGCCCAGGCCGAGGAACGCCTGCGCCAATTGGACGGCGATTGCGAGCGCGCCCGCGCCTTGGCCGAGGACGCCGAGGCGGCGGGCGTGCGCCTGACCCGCGAAAGCGAGGCGCTGGACGCTGCCGCAAGCGGGGAAGCCGACGCGATTCAGGCCGCCGAGGCCGCGCGTGCGGATGCCGCCAAATCGGTCTCCTCGCGCGAAACCGTGGTCGGCGAACTGGCCGAACGAGTCGCCGCGGATACGGCGCGCGCGGCCGCGCTGGAGCGCCGCGGCGCCGAACTGGGGGAACGCCTTCGGCGGCTCTCCACGCAGGCCGCGGACACTCTCGAACGGCGCCGCGCGCTTGGCGCGGAGACCATCCCCGAGGCCGAGATTCTGGCCGCGGTGGCCGCCGCCAGCGATGCCGAAACCGCGCTGGATCGACTCCGCGCCGAGGCCGAGACCACCGAAGCCGCGCTCGCGCGGGCACGCGAGGCGGAGGCCGAGACCCGCGACGCCATGCAGCGCGCCGAAGCCGATCGCGCGCGCCTCGAGGCCGAGGCCACCGCGCTCATGGCGTTGCTTGGGCCAGAGGGCGGCGGCGACTGGACGCCGCTGCTCGACGAGATCACGGTCGAACCCGGCTACGAACCGGCGCTGGGCGCGGCGCTGGGCGACGACCTGGCGGCGCCGGCGGACGTGGCGGCACCGGCCCATTGGCAGGCACTCCATCCCTACGAGACTCCGGTCCCGCTACCGCCCGACACCGGCGTCCTGAGCCAATGGGTGCGCGGGCCAGAGGCGCTGACGCGCCGCTTGTCCCAAATCGGTGTGGTGCCCGACGCAGCCGCTGGGACGCGCCTGCAGCCCGGCCTGGCGCCGGGTCAGCGCTTGGTGACCCGCGACGGCGATCTGTGGCGCTGGGACGGCTTCACCGCCAAGGCCGAAGCACAGACCACCGCGGCCAGGCGTCTCGAACAACGCAATCGGCTGAACGAGTTGGACGGCCTGCTCGACGCCGCCGCCGATACCACCAGCGCCGCGCGCCGGGTTCACGACGAATCCCGCGCCGAACTCGAGCGCGCCGTTGAGGCCGAGCGGGGCGCCAGAGGCAAGGTCTCGGCCGCCTTCAGCACCTTGAACGCGGCACGTCAGACCCAAAGCGAACTGACCCAGGCCGCGGTCGGGGTCGCCTCGCGCTTGACCGCGTTCGAAGACACGACGGAACGCCTGACCGCCGAGATCGCCGAAACCGAGGCGGCGTTAAGCGCGGCGCGCGCGGAGACCGAGGACCTTCCCGATCTGAGCGCCGAGCGCGCCAATCTCGGGGAGCTGCGCGCCGAACTGATCGAGCGGCGCGGCGAACTGGCCCGCTGCCAGAGCGCCGTGGACCGCTTGGCGCGGGAGGCCGAGACGCGCGACCGGCGCCTGGAAACGATCGCCGAGGAGAAAGCCTCCTGGGCGCGCCGCGCCGAGGAGACCGGACGCCACCTGGGCGAGCTGAATGAACGCATCGAGGCGACCGGCGCCGAAATCGAGGAATTGGCGGCACGGCCTGGTACGCTGGCGGCCGCCCGCGAGGCTCTGGCCGAGCGAATCGAGAGCGCCGAGGCGCGGCGCAAAGCGGCCGCGGACCAGCTCGCCGAGGGCGAAACCCGCCTGGCCGCCGCCGATCGGGCGCTTAAAGCGGAGGAACAGGCGCTCGGCATCGCGCGCGAAGAACGGGTCCGCGCCGAGGGCGCGGTCGCTCAAGCCGCACAGGCCCTGGCCAACACGACCGAGAAGGTGCGCGAACGCCTGGAATGCGGGTTGGACCAAGTGCTCGAAATCGCCGAGGTCGACCCGAGCCAGGAACTGCCGCCGCGCGAGCAAGTCGAGGCCACCCTGGCGCGGCTGTACCGGGAACGCGACAACATGGGCCCGGTCAACCTGCGCGCCGAGGAGGAGGCCAAGGAATTAGACGCCCAGATCACCGGCATGCAGTCGGAACGGAGCGACCTGATTGCCGCCATCAGCCGCCTGCGCCAAGGCATTTCGAGCTTGAACCGGGAGGGCCGAGAGCGCCTGCTGGCCGCGTTCGAGCAGGTCGACAAGCACTTTTCCGAATTGTTCGTCCGCCTGTTCGGCGGCGGCCGGGCCCATCTCAAACTGACCGAGGCCGAGGATCCGCTCGACGCCGGCCTGGAAATCCTGGCGAGCCCGCCCGGCAAGCGCCTGCAAATCATGTCGCTGCTTTCGGGCGGCGAGCAGGCCCTGACCGCGCTGGCCCTGCTGTTCGCGGTGTTCCTGACCAATCCGGCACCGATCTGCGTGCTCGATGAGGTCGACGCGCCGCTCGACGACGCCAACGTCGACCGCTTCTGCAGCTTGCTGGCGGAACTCTGCGAGACCCAGACGACCCGCTTCCTGGTCATCACCCACCACCGCATGACCATGGCCCGGGTCGATCGTCTATTCGGCGTGACCATGGGCGAACGCGGTGTCAGCCAACTCGTCTCGGTCGATTTGGGGGCCGCCGAGAGCCTGCGCGAGAGCGCCTGAGGCAGCGCCCCGGGAACGCGCCGGAAGCCCACGGGAGCCTAGGATTTCAGCGGGTTTCGGGAGGTTCTCTCCACCTTGACACGGCTAGGGGCGCTCTCTATGGTGCGCGCGATTTTCAGGCTCGGGAGCGGCGCTATTCAAGGCGGTGCCAGGGGGAGTCGGGGGGACCTGAGGGGGGCTAGACGCTCATGCCGGCGGATCCACCCGGGCAATCCAAAAAGGACTTCGACGCCAGGCTGCGCGCCGCCCGGGCCAAACAGGCCGAACGCGTCGCCGGACCCGTGGGAAGGTCCCGGCAAAGCGGACTTGGGTTCGCTTTTCGCATCGGTACCGAGTTGGTCGCGGGCGTCGTCGTGGGTGTGGCTATCGGACTAGGGCTGGACTACTGGTTGGAGACCCGGCCCTGGTTCATGATTTTGTTCTTCTTTCTCGGCGCCGGCGCCGGGATGTTGAACGTCTACCGGACCGTGACCGGCATCGGCCACGCGGTCGGGTACGGGAACCTGGATCGGGCGCCGCGACCGGGCGCCGAGGAACAAGCCCCGCCAGCGGCAAGCGGCGGCGGCAAAGACGGGAACGGGGCGTAAATTGGCAGCAGACGCAGGCGGTAACGGTCACAGCCCCCTGGCACAGTTCGAGATCAAGCCGCTGATCTCGATTCAGCCGGGCGGCCTCGACCTGTCCTACACCAATTCGGCGCTGTTCATGACCATCGGCGTGATGCTTGCCATCACCTTGCTCATGCTCGGAACGCGCCGCCGCGCCTTGGTGCCGGGCCGCCTACAGTCCGTGGCCGAACTCAGCTACGAGTTTATCGCCAACATGATTCGGGACAATGTCGGACAGGAGGGGCGCAAGTATTTCCCCTTCATCTTCACCCTGTTCATGTTCGTGTTCTTCGGCAACATGCTGGGCATGGTCCCCTACAGCTTTACCTACACCAGCCACATCATCGTCACTTTCGCCATGGCGCTGATGGTGTTCGTCGGTGTGACCGTGGTCGGGTTCATGAAACACGGCATCCGATTCCTGGGCTTCTTGATGCCGACCGGCATACCGGTGTTCATGGCGCCGCTCATTATCCCGATCGAGGTGTTGTCCTACTTCACCCGGCCGGTGAGCCTGGCGCTGCGCCTGTTCGCCAACATGACCGCCGGCCACACCATGCTTAAGGTGTTTGCCAGCTTCGTGTTCGCGCTCGGCGTTTTCGGTGTCGTGCCGCTGGCCCTGGTCACGGCGCTGACCGGTTTGGAATTCATCATCGCCTTTCTCCAGGCCTACGTGTTCACTATTCTAACCTGCGTCTATCTCAACGACGCGCTGCACATGCACTAGAGCACGGCCGGATAATTCCGATTGGCTTGGAACCATCGTTACAACGGATAATGCAAACGTGAGGAGCAGAAGATGGAAGTAGAAGCTGCGAAGCTGATCGGCGCGGGTTTGGCCGTGGTCGGTCTCGGAGGCGTCGGCATCGGCATCGGCAACATATTCGCCTCGATGATTGCATCGGGCGCACGCAACCCGGCCGCGATCCCCTCGGTGCAGACCTTCATGTGGATCGGCTTCGCGCTGGTCGAAGCGGTGGCGCTCTATGCGCTGCTGATCGCGCTCCTGCTTCTGTTCGTGTTTTAGGCCGGCCGTAGCCCGCCAAGAGCAGAGCCAATGCCCCAGTTCGAACCGAGCACTTTCACGCCCCAGCTATTTTGGCTGGTGGTGACGTTTTCGGTACTGTTCTTCGCCATGTGGCGCCACGCGCTGCCGCGGATCTCGGGCATCCTGGAAGCCCGGCGGCAGCGCATCGATGGCGAGCTGGAGAAGGCCCAGGCGTTCAAGTCCGAGGCCGAGCAGGTCGCCGCCGAGTACGAGATGGCGCTGGCCGAGGCCCGCGACAAGGCGACGGCCGCGCTCAAGCAGGCCGGCGATGACATGGCGGCCGAGGCCACCAAGCGCCACGAGAGCTTTGCCAAGGAGTTGGCCATCCGCACCGGGGAAGCCCAGCAGCGCATCGCCACCGCCCGCGACGAGGCGATCGGCAGCATCAAGACCGTGGCCGAGGAGACCGCGGGCGCGGCGACCGCCAAGTTGATCGGCGTCGAGCTTTCGCCCGGGCAGTTACGCGACGCCGTCGAGGACGCCCTGAGGAGGCGTGGCTGATGTTGGAAGATCCGACATTCTGGGTTGCCATCGCATTCCTGACCTTCGTGACCTTGGCCGCCCGGCCGGTGGCCCGCGCGCTCACTGGCGCGCTCGACGCCCGCTCGGCACGCATTCGCGCCGAAATCGAGGAGGCCCAGGCCCTGCGCGAGGAGGCCCAGAAAACCGTCGCCGAGTTCAAGCGCAAGCAACGCGATGCACTCAAGGAAGCCGAACAAATTCTCGACCACGCCAAAGTCGAGGCCAAGCGCCTGCACGAGCGGGCCGAGCGGGAACTGGAGGCCGCGCTCGAGCGGCGCGAGCAGGCCGCCATGGACAATATCGCCCAGGCCGAGTCCCAGGCGCTCCAAGAGGTCCGGGAGCAGGCCGTCGAAGTCGCCTTGATGGCGACCGCCAAGCTGCTCGCGGACAACCTGGACCCGGAACGCTCCGGCGCCATGATCGACCGGGCGATCCGCGACCTGTCGGGCAAATT
>CAXMQD010000116.1:0-3047 GCA_964194965.1 uncultured Acidimicrobiia bacterium
TACCTGCTGGTGACCCGCACGCGCCTGGGCATGCTGATCCGCGCCGGCGCGTCGAACCGCGAGATGGCCGGCGCGCTCGGCATCGACATCAAGCTACTCTTTACGCTCGTCTTCGGCCTGGGTGCCATGCTCGCGGCCCTGGCGGGCGTCATGGCCGGGCCGATCTACGCGGTCGAAGTGGGCATGGGCGAGCATATTCTCATCCTCACTTTCGTGGTCATCGTCATCGGCGGCATCGGCTCGATCCGCGGCGCGCTGGTCGGCGCCCTCCTGGTCGGGCTGGTCGACACCCTCGGCCGCGCCTACCTGCCCACGGTGCTCAAGCTGTTCGCGAGCCCCGCCACGGCCGATGGCGTCGGCGCGTCGCTCGCCTCCATGGCGATCTACATCCTCATGGCCGCGGTCCTGGTGTGGCGCCCCAAGGGCCTGTTTCCCGCCCATGGCTAGACGCGCGGTGCTCCTCGGCGCCTTGGCGCTCGGCCTGGCGCTGCCCGCGCTCGCGGCGCTGACCGGGCTCGATTACGGAGTCGGGGTGGCGACCCGGATTCTGATCTTCGCGCTCGCCGGCCTCAGCCTGAACCTGATCCTCGGCTACGGCGGCATGGTCAGCTTCGGCCACGCCGCCTTTTTCGGCACCGGCGCCTACGTGGTCGCGATCCTGAGCCAACACGCCAGCCTGGGCGAGCCGCTGGTGACCTGGCCGATCGAGGTCGGCGGCACGGAGAGCGCGCTCATCGCCTGGCCGCTGGCGATGGCGGTGGCGGGGTTGCTGGCGCTTGTGATCGGCGCGGTTTCCCTGCGCACCAGTGGGCTCTATTTTATCATGATCACGCTCGCCTTCGCCCAGATGCTCTACTTCTTCTTCGTCTCGCTGGAGGCCTACGGCGGCGACGACGGCTTGAGCATCTGGGCGCGCTCGACGGCCGGGCCGTTGGACCTTTCCGACGATGTCCAGTTCTACTACCTGGTCCTGGCGCTATTGCTGATCGTGTTGGCGTTCAAGGCGCGCCTGGTCGCCTCGCGCTTCGGCACCACGCTCGCGGGCATCCGCGACAACGAGCGGCGCATGGCCGCGCTCGGCTTTCCGACCTACCGCTACAAGCTCACCGCCTTCGCGATCTCGGGCGCGCTGGCCGGCCTGGCCGGGGCGTTGATCGCCAACCAGACCGAATTCGTCAGCCCCTCGTTCTTGGACTGGCAGCGCTCCGGCGAGATCCTGGTGGTGGTGATCCTGGGCGGCATGGGCACGCTCTACGGTCCGGTCGCCGGCGCCGTCGCCTACCTGCTGCTGGAAGAGGTGCTGTCCCAGTGGACCCAGCATTGGATGGTGGTCATGGGGCCGCTGCTGGTGCTGGTGGTGATCTTCGCCCGGCGCGGCCTCTGGGGCCTGGTCGAGCGCGATGGTTCGGACCGAGGCAACGCCCGTGACTGAGCCGATCCTCGAGGTCCGCGGCCTGGACAAGACCTTCGGCGCGGTGTGCGCTTGCGATGGGGTGACGCTCGCGCTCGATCCCGGCGAGCTGCACGCCGTGATCGGGCCCAACGGGGCGGGCAAGACCACCCTGATCGGACAGTTGACCGGCGAGATCGCGCCCGACGCCGGCGCGGTGCGCTTCCGGGGCCAGGACATTACCGGCCTGCCGGCCCACGCCCGGGCGGCGCGCGGGCTGGCGCGCTCGTTCCAGATCACCTCCCTGTTCCCGCGCCTGACCGCGCTCGGCAATGTGGCGCTGGCGGTTCAGGCCCACGCCGGGCACAGCTTCCGGTTCTGGCGTCCGGCCGCGCGCGAGGCGGCGCTGATCGATCCGGCGCGCACGACCCTCGCCCAGGTCGGACTGGCGGACCGGGCTGGGACCCGCGCCGGCGCTCTCGCCCACGGCGAGCAGCGGCAACTGGAGATCGCCATGGCGCTGGCGACCGAACCGCGCCTGCTGCTGCTCGACGAGCCCACCGCCGGCATGGGCGTTGAGGAATCGGCGCGCATGATCGCGCTCTTGGCCGGGCTCAAGGGCCGGGTCGCGATCCTCTTGGTCGAGCACGACATGGATGCGGTCTTCGCGCTCGCCGACCGGATCACGGTCATGGTCTACGGCCGGGTGATTGCGACCGGAACGCCCCGGGAGATCCGCGCCGACGCCGAAGTCCGCCGCGCCTACCTGGGCGAAGAAGAGGTGGCATCGTGATGCTGCGGGCCGAAAAACTCGAAACCTTCTACGGCGAGAGCCAGGTGCTGTTCGGCATGGACCTGGCGGTCGACGCCGGCGAGGTGGTGACGCTTCTAGGGCGCAACGGCATGGGCAAGACCACCACGGTGCGCTCGATCATGGGGCTGACCCGCCCGCGCGCCGGCCGGGTGTGGTTCGAGGGCGCGGAGATCACCGGCCTGCCCGCGTACCGGGTCGCGCGCGCCGGGCTCGGCCTGGTGCCCGAGGGCCGCCAGATTTTCCACAACCTGACGCTCCGCGAAAACCTGGTGGCGACCGCGCGGCCGCCCGCGGGGAATGGTGCCGGCGCGCCGGCCTGGACGCTGGAGCGGGTGTTCGAGCTGTTCCCGGCGGCGGCCGCGCGCGCCAAGAGCTACGGCGACCAACTGTCGGGCGGCGAGCAACAGATGCTGGCCATCGGCCGGGCGCTGATGACCAACCCCCGGCTCCTGATCTTAGACGAGGCGACCGAGGGCCTGGCGCCGCTGATCCGCGCCGAGATTTGGCGCATCCTGGAAGCGCTCAAGGCCGCTGGTCTGGCGATCCTGGTAATCGACAAGAACGTGGCGGCGCTGACCCGCATCGCCGACCGCCACGCGATCATCGAAAAAGGCCGCGCGGTGTGGACCGGAACCTCCGCCGAACTCGCCGCCGACCCGACGCTCCACGAGCGCTATCTCGGGGTGTGAGGCGTTGAGAAAACAATCGGAATCAGGTCACCCTCGGGCTTGACCCGAGGGTCCAATCTTTTCGGCTGGACTCCTGGATTGCCGGGTCAAGCCCGGCAACGACAGGGGTGTCTGTTACCCCCGCCAATCCTCTTTGATCATGTCGGCGGCTTTT
>CAXMQD010000117.1:0-7052 GCA_964194965.1 uncultured Acidimicrobiia bacterium
TCGGCGCCCGCCGCCTTGGCATGTTCCGCTTTCTCGGCCGAGCTCACCGTGGTCACAACGGTGGCGCCCTGGCGCTTGGCGATCTGAATCGCGTAGTGGCCGACCGCCCCGGCGCCACCCGCGATCAAAAGGGTCTGGCCCGCCGCCGGGCCCTCGATGGTGACGCCCCGGTAGGCGGTCAAGAGCGGAATGCCCAGACAGGCGCCGACGTCGTAATCCGTCGCGTCGGGCAGACGCACGGCCTGGGCCTCGGGCAGGACGACGTATTCGGCCGCGGTGCCGAAGGCGCGCCCGAACTGGGCGTTCCAGGTCCAAACCCGCTCGCCCAGACGGCCGCCATCGACGCCCTCCCCGAGCTTGTCGATCTCGCCGGCGCCGTCGCTGTGGGGCACGATCGCGGGGAAGGGCATGGGCCGGTCCGGTCCGCCCCTGCGGTTCTTCACGTCGGAAGGGTTGACGCCCGAAGCGCGAATGCGCACCCGGACCTCGCCGGGCCCGGGCTCCGGCGTCTCCAATTCGCCGATTCGCAGAACCTCGTGGGCCGGGCCGGTCTGTTCGTAATAAGCAGCGCGCAAAACGGTTTCCTCCTTGTTGGTTGCCGGCTCAAACCTGCCATACCAGCGCAGGCTCGGGGATCGGTGGATGCGCCGGGTGCACCTAACCGGCGCTGAGCCCGGTTTCGCGGTTGAAGCGATCGATGAGTTCGTCCCAGACCGGCAGCAGGTCGCGCAGGCCGGTCCAGAAGCGCTGGTCCTTGCGCCGGTCGAAATCGGCCAGCTCGACGCCTTGTTGCTCGACCCAGGTGAAGTAACCCAGGTTGAAGATGCGGCGCCGGTCGCGGTGGGTCATTTCCAGCAGATGGTCGCCATCGGGGCGCGCGAGGTGGGCACCGTAGAGCTCGGCCGCGTCGAGCTCGTCGAAGCCTTGCGGGAAGCGGGCGGCCCGCCATTTGTCGCGCTCGCTCGCGTAGAGCCGCGCGGAATCGGTCGCCACCGTGATCACCACGTCGTTCTCGTCCAAGTCGAGGCGCCGCGCAGTCTTGATCGCGGCCAGCACGTTGGCGATGCCCGACAGGCCAAGGCTTCCGAGGCTCGAAATAAGCGCCGGCGGCCAGTCCTTGCGGCCGCCCAGGTAGGCGCGGCCCGGCGCGCTGTTGAACAGCAGATCGAGCGCGTCGCAGCTCTCGTCGGAGACGCCGACCACCAGATCGCCGTTCATGATGTTGTGGATGAGCGGAATGTGCTTATCGCCGATGCCCTGAATGTTGTGCTCGCCGTAGCCGTTGTAGAGCAGGGTCGGGCATTCGACCGGCTCGACCACCGCGATGCGGGTGCCGTGGTTCTCCTTGAGGCGGTCGCCGGCGGCCAGGGTCCCGGCCGAACCGCTGCCGGCGACAAAGGCCGCCAGGCGCAGCTCCGGGTCGCGGCCGCGCCCGGAGCCACGTAAACTCTCGAAAATCCGCTCCAACGCGCGGCCGGTGCAGAGGTAGTGTCCCAGGTAATTGCCGAATTCGGAGAACTGATTGAGGATCACGTTGTCCGGATCGCGCGCCAGTTCGTGGCAAGCGTCATAGATTTCCTTGACGTTGCTCTCCGAGCCCGGAGTCGGGACGATGTCGGAGTGATTGCCGACCCAGTCGCGCAGCCACTCGAAGCGCTCCGCGCTCATGCCCTCGGGCAGCACCGCGACGCCGCGGCAACCCAGGATGCGCGAAATCGCCACCCCGCCGCGGCAGTAGTTTCCGGTCGAGGGCCAGACCGCGCGCTGCGTGGTCGGATCGAAGCGCCCCGTAACGATGCGCGGCACCAGGCAGGCGTAGGCGGCGAGCACCTTGTGGGCGCCGATCATGGGGAAGCGCTCGCCGAGCGCGACCACGATGCGCGCGGCGACCCCGGTCAGCTCGCGCGGCAGCTCCAGAAATCCGGGTGTCTCGTCGCGGCCGCGGCGCCCGGCGTCGTTAAACCAATGGACCCGGAACAGGTTGGCCGGGTCGGGCGCGTCCGGATCGACCCCGGCCAGCCGCGCCGTGACGTTCTCCGGGATCGACGCGGGTTCGGCTAGCTGCCCGAAACTGGGCAGCAGCACCCCGCCCTCGCGCAGCGCGGCAACCGCCCGCCCGAAAACTTTCCGGTCCGCAATGTCAGTTGGGAACTCGAAGGGGCCCATGTGCTTCCACCCTGTAATAGTATTCCGCTGTGCCCGATAATTTCTATTGTGTATTGAATTATAGAGACATAATTAACCGTTTTATTAGCATTTATCCCGGCCGTTTGGCTGGCTCGCCCGGGCCAAAAACCGGATGTTATCCATTCCTTGAGCATTGGCTGTTAGAAATCGACCCTGGGGCCAGGTCCCGTCTCAGCGCCCCGGCCCGGTGCCCCGGCCCGGCGTGGTATCAGGCGCGATTGGCAGCGGAACCTACAGCATGCTTGACCTGTTTCAAAGGCGTAACCAACAGCGCTCGACGTTCCAGCAATACGGCGATCAGTATAACCGCGTCACCCTGCACCGGCGCGCCCAGGCGGCGCTAAGCGAAGCCCGCCAGGAAGCCGATCACTACACCACGATGGCGCGAACGGCGATGCAGCGGGCCGAAGAGGCAAACCGCACCAAGACCGAGTTCCTGGCCAACATGAGCCACGAGCTCAGGACGCCGCTCAACGCCATCATCGGGTTTTCCGAGGTGATAGAGAAAGAAATTTTCGGCAAGGCAGCCTCCAATCCCAAGTACGTCGGCTACGCCCGCGACATCAACAACGCCGGCGAGCATCTGCTGAACGTAATCAATGACATCCTGGACATCGCCAAGATCGAAGTCGGCCTGCTTGAACTGGACGAGAACGTCTTCGACCTCGAGCGCAGCTTCAACAGCTGCGTAAAGATGCTGACCGAGCACGCCGATAAGAACGGAATTACACTGACCCGCGCGATCGCGTCGCCGCTGCCCAAATTCAAGGGCGATGAATTGAAGTTCAAGCAGATCATCCTCAATCTGCTATCCAACGCCATCAAGTTTACGCCGGAGGGCGGCAGCGTGGCTCTGGAGGCCGAAGTCGAGCAAGACGGCACGCTGCGGGTGGCTGTCGCCGACACCGGAATCGGCATCGCGCCGGAAGACCAGGCGAAAGTCATGGCGCCGTTCATGCAAGTCGAATCGGCGCAATCCCGCAAATACGAGGGCACCGGCCTGGGCCTGCCGATCAGCCAGGCGATGGCCAAACTCCACGGTGGCGAGGTCTCGCTGAGCTCCAAGCTCGGCGCCGGCACCACGATCACCTTGCGCTTTCCGGCATCGCGCACGGAACCCGCGCCCAGCGTTGCGGCGTCACCGGCCGCGGTGCGGCGGGCGGGATGAGGCAGGCGGGACGGTGGGGGTTGCGGGCCGGTACGGTTCCACATCAGTGGAGCTTGTATTAAGCCGCGCGAATCCTCAGCAAATCCCGCGCCTCGGCGGGCGAGGCGGGATGGCGGCCGTAGTCACCGCAGATTTCGGAAACCCGCGCGACCAGTTCCGCGTTGCTGGCGGCCAGCCGGTCGCGGTCGAATTTGATATTGTCCTCGAGCCCGGTGCGGCAGTGCCCGCCCAGCTCCAGGCACCACTTATTGACCTCGAATTGATGCCGGGCGACGCCGGCGGCGGTCCAAGTCGCGCCGGGCAGGACGTCGTCGAGCTCGGACAGCAGGAAGTCCAGGATCTTGCGCCGCGCCGGCATCGCATTGGGGATGCCGAGCACGAACTGCACGTGCGCCGGAGCCTTTAGCAGACCCTTATCGACCAGACGCGCGGCGTTGTAGAGCATGGCCAGGTCGAAAATCTCGATCTCCGGCTTGATGTCGTGGTCGATCATGGTCCGGGCCAGGTCTTCGACGAAGTCGGGGGGATTGGCGTAGACGCTGGTCGGAAAATTCACCGAGCCGGTCGCCAGCGAGGCCATGTCCGGGTCCAGTGCCAGCATGGCGCCGCGCTCGCTCATCTCGCGCCCGCGCCCGCCGGTCGAGAACTGGATGATCATGCCTGGACAGTGCTTGCGCACGCCCTCCTGGACTTCGGCGAATAGCGCCGGATCGGACGAGGAGGACTCGTCCTTTTCGCGCACGTGGATGTGCACCAAGGAGGCGCCGGCCTCGAAGGCCTGGTGGGTCGATTCGATCTGCTCGGCCGGGGTCACCGGGACCGCGGGATTGTCTTTCTTGCGCGGCACGGCGCCGGTGATAGCAACCGTGATGATGCACGGCTGAGTCATGATTATGTCCTCCCTGGGCTTTCCTCAGGCACTTATCGCGTCGATTCCGCACAAGGTAGCAAACGCGCACGCCGTGGAAAACACCCCGGCATACCGGACCGGCGGAGATTCCAATCCTGGCATCGGGATTTGCTTGAAACCAGGCATTCCGTGAAGATCATCGTCCCATTTTTCACCAGTCATGCCCCGCCCCTTCCCAACGCCCAGGAGAAGACCATGCCGAAAACCGTGTTGCGCCCCAAGAACCTGGAATTTCAGCCGCGCCCCGCCTACCCCTATTCGCCCGGCGCCAAGGGTGGAAATTACGTCTTCACCGCCGGCCAGGTGGCCTGGGACGAAACCGGCGAAGTCACCGGGCTGGGCGACGTCCGGGCGCAGACGGTGCAAACCCTCAATAACGTGATCTCGGTGCTGGCGGAGGGCGGCGCGGGCTTGGGCGACGTGCTCAAGTGCACCGTCTATCTGAAGGACATAAGCGATTTCCAGGTCATGAACGAGGTCTTCGCGAGCTTCTTCCCCAACGACCCGCCGGCGCGCACCACGGTGCAAGCGGCGCTTGCCGAACCGGAAATGCTGGTCGAGATCGAGGCCATCGCCTACGTCGATTGAGGCGGCGCAAGCGCCGCGCGCACCGGAACCTCTAGGTCTCCTCCAGCCCCTTTCCGCGCTCGATCCAACGCATGACCGCGATCGCGGCGAGACCCAACAGCGCGAAGCCGGCGATGAGCGGCAGCACGGTGCCGTCGTAGGCCTGGCCGATGGCCGTGCCCAATATCAACGAGATCAAGGTGGTGAGCGAGCCGATTACCGCCGCGCCGACCCCGGCGATGTGACCGAGCGGCTCCATGGCCAGCGCATTGAAGTTCGCGAACAGCATGCCGATGCAGAAGAACGTGGCCGACATGTAGGCCATCAAGCCCCAGAGCGGCGGCGCGCCCGCCATGGCATAGGCGAGAACCAGGAAGGCCAGGGATAGCCCGGTGAGCAGCCCCAGCGCCCAGGCCGAGATCCGGCGCATGCCGTGGCGCAGGACCAGCCGGGCATTGACCAGGGAGGCGCCACCGATGGCCAGCGCGAGCGCGCCGAAATAGAGCGGAAACAGCGCCCCCAAGCCATACTGTATCTGGAAGATTTGCTGGGCCGTGTTCAGATAACCCACGAAGGCGCCGAAGATCAGCCCGGAGGCGAGCGTGTAGCCGAAGGCGACGCGGCTCGTGCAGGTCTCGCGTACCGCCAGCAGGATGCGGCCCGGCGAAAATCTGGCGCGGCGCTCCGGCGCCAAGGTCTCGGGCTGGCGCAGGGCGAACCAGACCAACGAGACTACGGCAACCGCCAGCATGAAACCGAAGATTGCCCGCCAATGAGCGATCGCGAGGATGATCTGCCCGATCCCCGGCGCGAGCGCCGGGACCATAATGAACACGGCCATCACCAGCGACATGACCCGGGCCATGGCCCGGCCCTCGTACTGGTCGCGCACCAGCGCGACGGTCACGCTGCGCGGTCCCGCGGCGCCGAGACCTTGGAGCACGCGGCCGGCCAGCATGACCGTGAAGTCGGTCGCCAGAATCGACATCAGGCAGCCGATGATGAACAGCAGCAGCCCTGCATAGATCGCCGGCTTGCGGCCGACGCTGTCGGACAGCGGACCGAAGAACACCTGGCCCAGCGCCAGGCCGACAAACAGCGCGGTGATCACGAGTTGGGCGTCGTTGGCCCGGGGCGCGCCCAACTCGCCGCCGATCTGCTGCAGGGCCGGCAGCATGACGTCGATCGACAGCGCGACCAGGGAAATGATCAACGCCGTGAGCGTAACGAATTCGCCGAAGCGGAGCTGCGGGCCGGTGCGCGCCAAGGGACTAATACCGAAGGTTCTTGAAAAAGAGCGATCGAGACGGCTTCTTGTTCTTGGCAGTGAAATTACCCCGAATTGCGCCGCCGGAGCCAGCCCCCAACCCAAAGAGGTCCCCTATCATGAGTTTCTCCGGAAAAGTCGCCATCGTCGCCGGCGCCGGCGGCGGCATGGGCCTGAACATCGCCAACGATCTGATCGCCGCCGGCGCCAAGGTGGCGCTGGTCGACCTCAAGGACCGGCCCGGCGAAATTGCCAGTGGCCCGGGCGAAGGTGCCTACCACCAGGGCGACGTGACCGATGAAACTTTCGTCAGCCAGGTCGTGGCCGAGACCGTCGCGGCCCGCGGCGGCCTCGACTACTTGGTCAATACCACCGGCGTGCTGTGGTTCGGCCGCGACCGCTCGCTGGTCGATATCGACATGGAGGTCTGGGACCGGGTCATGGCGATCAACCTGAAGTCCCATGCGCTCACCGCGCGCCACGCGATCCCGGCGATGATCGCATCCGGTGGCGGCGCCATGGTTCATATCTCCTCGCTCGACGCCCTGCGCGGCGACGACCAGCCCCAGGACGCCTACGGTGCCTCCAAGGCCGCGGTGATACGCCTGTCCAAGTCGATCGCCATCCAGTTCGCGCGCCAGGGCATCCGCTCCAACACCATCCTGCCCGGCCCGGTGGTCTCGCCGATGCAGGCACGCTGGGACGGCCAGGACGACGTCCTGGCGGCGATCGCGGATCACGTGCCGGTCGGGCGGATCGGCGCCACCCAGGACATCGCCGATGCCTGCCTGTTCCTGCTGTCCGACAAGGCCAGTTTCATTACCGGCACCGAACTCATCGTCGACGGCGGCTGCGCGGCGAAACCCTGAGCCCGCCGAACCCCGGCTCGTCACGCCGGCGCCGCTTCCCTATACTGCTAAAGGAACCTCCGAGGGGCGTTCACCATGACCGAG
>CAXMQD010000118.1:0-4856 GCA_964194965.1 uncultured Acidimicrobiia bacterium
TGAAGTCTATCATTTGACTTCGCTGGTCGGGGTGCCGAAGTGTCTTGCATGGTTTCCCCTTGATATACCCCGCGGCCCGAAGATCGCTCTTGGCAGGCAACCAGAATTGTCAGTCAATCAGTTCAGACTAAATCTACCCTGACATGTGACTTGTTTTCAGAACAGGGGTAAGATTGGCTTGCCGAATAATGTCTGTTCGCGAAATGCTTGCCATCTCCAAGTTGGGTCAAGATGAGACTTTCGCCGCGCCCGGTTCGCACCTCCAAATCGGGGGGTAGACCGGTATTAAATTACGCAACGACCCGGCATCGCCACTCGCGGCTCTAGCGGCTTACCACCGCAGCATCGGCAGCGCGGCGGCGGGCGCCTCACCGGCCGCTTCGCAGAACGCCGCCAGGCGCGCGGGCTCGACGTTGCCCTCGGCGTCGGCGCCCAACTCCTCGCCTTGGAGGCCGCCGGTGACGAAGATGCCGTCGATGCCGGCCGCCCGCGCGCCGGCGATATCGGTGCGCAGCGAATCGCCGATCGCGGCAATGCGGTTGCGCGCCAGCGGGTCGACCAGCGCGAAGCAGTCCTGGTAAACCCCGGGGTACGGCTTGCCGTGGTAGCGCACTTCGCCGCCCAGATCCTCGTAGGCGCGCACGATCGCACCGGCGCAGATTTCGCGCTTGCCGCCGCGGATCACCTCAAGGTCCGGGTTAGCGCAGACCATGGGCAGGCGCCGGGCCAGGGCGGCGCCCAAAGTTGCGTCGTAGCGCGCGGTCGTGTCCTCGGGATCGAGCACGCCGGTGGCGAGAATGAAATCGGCCTCGGCGGGATCGTCCACGAAATCGTAGTCCAGGCCCACGCGCATGCCGTGGTCCCGCGCCGGCCCCAGGTGATGGCAGCGGCGCCCCAACGCCCGGTGCCAGGGATCGTCGCGGCGCGCCAGGTGCCGCCAGGTGGCTTCGCCCGAGGACATCACGCCGTCGCAGAGTTCGCGCGCGATGCCGAGCTCGGCGTTGCGGGCGGCCACGGACTCCGCGCGGCGCGGCGCGTTGGACAGGATCAGCACGCGCTTGCCGCCGGCTTGCAACCGCTCCAGGCAGGCGACCGCCTCCGGGAACGCGCGCACGCCGTCGTGCAGGACGCCCCATAGATCGATGACGAAGGCGTCGTAGCGCTCGGCGATGTCGGAAAGGCCGTGGTGAATCGGGATCATATGCCAAACAAGTTCCTGCGCGCCGGACTTTGTGCCACAGCGCGGAAATCCAGGAAAGGATTTGTCGAAGGTGGGCCGGACTTGCCAGGCGAACTTGCCAGGCGGACTTGTCAGGCCGCTGGGCGGGCGAGACGCGGCTCGCCGAACAGGAAGCCCTGGCCGAAGCCGACGTCGTAGTCGAGGAGCTCCCGCAGGCGGCTCTCGTCTTCGACCTTGGTGACGATCAGGTCGATTTGATGGGCGCGCAAGGCGCGCGAGATGCCGGCGCTGTCCGCGGCCGCTTCGAGCAGCAGGCCGCCCTCGATCTTGATGAAGGCGACGTGGCGGGCGGCCAGCTCGGAGGCGTCGAAATCCAGGTTTTCGACCCGGTCGAGGGAAAAGCGGCAGCCGAGGAACGCCAGGCGGTCGAGCAGCCGGGCGCCGGTCTCGCTCCAGCGCGCGAAATCGGCCTGGCCGAACTCGAATACCAGGTGCGTCGCGAGGGCCGGGTTGCCTTCGAGAAACTCGACGAAGTTGGCAAAGAAGTTGCCGTCGGCGATGGTGTGGGCCGAGATGTTGCAGAAGAAGTCGATGTTCTCGTTGCGGCTATGTACCTTGCGCACCAGCTGGACGCAGCGGAACAATAACATGTTGTCGATCGCGGCGATCAATCCAGCGCCTTCGGCAATCCCGATGTACTGCTCCGGCAGGACCATGGCGCCGGCCTCGGTTCGCAGCCGGGAGAAACATTCATAAAAGCGCCGCTCGCGCTGCGGCAGGCTGACAATCGGCTGCAGCACCAGCTCGACCCGGTCGTCGCGCAAGGCCGCGCGCACGATGTCGAGCAAGGTCTCGCGCTCCAGGTTTTCGGCGACCGGCGGCTTGAACCCGGGCGGCAGGTCGCCGCCGACCGCGCCACCGACCGCGCCACCGACCGCGCCGCCAACCGCGCCGGGGCCGAATTGCGGGATCAGGGATTTTAGGACCTTGACCTCGGCCATGACCTCCTTGACGGTGCGGCCGCCCTGGCCGCCCTGGCCGCCCTGGCCGTCCTGAGCCGAAGCGGCGGGCTGAACGGCCCGCTCGATCACCTCGTCCAGGACCTCCAACCACGCGTGCTGGGCGTCGCAGTATTCGCTCAGAATGGCCAGCTCCCGGCGCAAGCCGGTGGTCGAGAGCAGACGCGCGGAAACCTCGTACACCAGCCCGCCGCCGAGCAGAACCGCGGCGCCCAAGCCGAACGCCAGATTCTGGCTGAGCCACGGCGTCCAATCCGGACCGAAAACCACGGTCACGCCGGCCAAGCCACCGTAACAAGCCAGAAGGATCAGATGGAATTTCGTGCGCATGTCCCCGCGGGGCGGCCCTTTCGATTGGAGCGCACTGTGCCGCCACAGGTCTTGAAAGACGGTTAATAACACAGCTTTATCGACCATTGGGGCCGAGAATCGGGCCCGATTCCATGCCGGCATACAAATACTTAACCGCGTCCCCCTCACCGGTGGTCGGCGCCGACGGCCTCGCTCATCCGGGAGAAACCGTCGCGGCGCAGCATTTCGGCCAGACCGGCATTGATCTCGGCGATCAGCCCGGGGCCTTGGTAGACCAGCGCGGTGTAGAGTTGCACCAACGAGGCGCCGGCACGGATCTTGGCGTAGGCCTCGGCCGCGCCGCCGATCCCGCCGACGCCGATCAGCGGCACCCGGCCCCGGGTCAGGCGGTAAATTTCGCCCAGCACCCGGGTCGAGGGCGTGAACAGCGGCTGGCCGCTCAGGCCCCCGGCCTCGCCCCGGTGGCGTCCGGTCAGGCTATCGGGCCGGGCAACCGTGGTGTTGCCGACGATCAGCCCGTCGAGCTTCAGGTCCAAGGCGGCGTCGGCGATCTCGGCCATCTGCGCGGCGTTTAGGTCCGGCGCGATCTTGACCAGCAGCGGCGGGCGCTCGGCGCGCGGCGCATCGGCGATCGCGGCACGCACGCGCTCGACAATCCGGGCCAGTTCGTCGCGGCCCTGGAGCGCGCGCAAGCCCGGCGTGTTGGGGGAGGAGACGTTCACCGCCAGGTAGTCGGCGAGCGGTGCCAACGCCCGAGCGCTCTCGGCGTAGCCGGCGGCCGGATCGGCGCTGTCCCGGTTGGTGCCCAGATTGACGCCCAATAGACCCGCGGGCCGGCCCTTGCCCGGCGCCACCTCGCTGCGCCAGCGGCCGATCCGCGCCTTGGCGGCCGCCAGGCCTTGGGATGGAAAGCCCAGGCGATTGATCACCGCGGCGTCCTCGGTCAGACGGAACACCCGCGGCTTGGGATTGCCCGGCTGCGGGGCCGGCGTGATGCTGCCGATTTCGACGAAACCGAAGCCCAGTCGCAGCATGGGTCCGATCGCCAGGGCATTCTTGTCGAAGCCGGCGGCGAGGCCCAGCGGGTTGGAGAAGTCCCGCTGCCAGAGCCGGATCGCCAGCACCGGGTCGGCGGGACCCGCGCTTGCCGGGCCCAGGCCCCAGCGCAGCGCCCGCAGCGTCAGACCGTGGGCGGTTTCCGGGTCGAGGCGGCTCAGGACGGCACGGGCCAGGTAGAAGCGGTCCACGGTGCGCGTGTTCCTACTCCAGAACCGCGGCCGGAAAGACGTGGCGCGAATCCGGCCCGAGCGGCAGATCCCAAGCGCCACGCAGCGCCGCGAGCGGCAACTCGCCGTAAAGATGGGGGAACAGCGCGCCCTGGCGCGAGGGTTCCCACTTCAGGGCCGCGCCGAGTGCCTCGGGGTCGACGGCGAGCAGGACCAGCCCGCTTTGGCCGGCGCGATGCCGGGCGGCGCTTTCTTCGACCTGCGCGGCGGTGGAGAAATGAATGAAGCCGTCCGCCGCGTCCTGGGAGGAGCCGCCGTAACGGCCGGCGGCCTGGGCCTTCTCCCATTCCTCGCGCCTGCAGATATGATAGATCGGACCCGCGCCCATGTGGCGGAGCCTAGGTCATTTTTTGCATCAACGAAACCGGCCCTTGAGACATCTGCAAAACGAGAAGTCTGCCGCGAATTTTCGCAAATTGCGAATCGGACTCCCACGCTCGGAGCGTGGGCGCCAAGGCCCGGCCACGGCGGCATGTATTTGAATTCCTGGGTATTTTGTTCGTTTTCCGAGCGATCATGCCTGAATTGGGACGCTTGGCATGGTGCTTGCTAGGTCATGTCGGAGGAAAACGCGATGCCTGGAGGCCGCCGATTGAAACGCCAAGCGACAGTGAACACCGTTATTTTTCCTTCGCCATGATCCTAAAACTGGTCTAGAAACAGGTTGATATGCTCAAACATGCAGATGTCTGGCGGGCCATCGACCGCCTCGCCGCCAAACACGGAATGTCGGCCTCGGGATTGGCCCGGCGTTCGGGACTCGACCCCACCACTTTCAACAAAAGCAAGCGGATCACCAAGGAAGGCAAGCAACGCTGGCCGAGCACGGAGTCCGTTTCCAAAGTCTTGACCGCGACCGGTGATTCGCTGGCCGAGTTCGTGGCTCAGATGGGCGAGGATAACCCTTCGGTCCTGGCCCAGCGCGTGCCGGTGATCGGCTACGCTCAGGTTGGCGACAAAGGCTACTTCGACGACGCCGGCTATCCCACGGGCAGCGGCTGGGACGAAGTGCTGTTTCCGCAGATCGGTGACCTTCACGCTTTTGCGCTCGAGATCAGC
>CAXMQD010000119.1:0-2832 GCA_964194965.1 uncultured Acidimicrobiia bacterium
CTGCTGCCGACGATGAGGTCCGGCTGAGACGCCGAGACCAACTTCGCATCTCCAACCGGTTCCGGCCACCGATGCGATATCGATCGGCGATCTGGCCCGGAGGCAGCGCCGCTTAGTCCGCCTCACCCTTCCTCGTTGACCGCGCAGAGGCGCTGCCTCGCGGCCAGTTTGGGGGCTTGGTCGATCAGGTCCTCGTAGGCGAGCACGCGCAAGTGGCCGCGCACCGCCTCCAGCAGCTCGCCCGGTTTGGTCAGGTGGTCCGGATTGCGTGGCCGGCCGAAATTCTCGTTGCCGCGCGCGAAGGTCTCGTAGATCAGCACGCCGCCGGGCGCGACCGCGGCGACCAGCGCCGGGATCAGCGGCCGGTACAGGTAATTGGTCACGATCACTCCGGCGAAACACCGCCCGGCCAGGGGGAACCGGCCGCCGTCCTCGAGATCGGTCTCGAGCGCCTCCAATCCCGGCGCGCCGGTCAGCGCTGCGATGCCGGAGATATCCCGGTCGATGGCGGTCACCGGGTGGCCGCGCGCCAGGAACAGCCGGCTGTGGCGGCCGAGACCGCAGGCGAGATCGAGCACCGGCCCGCCTTCGGGTACCCGGGGCGCGAAGCGCAGCACCCAGGGCGAGGGTTCTTGCTGTCCTTGATGGTGGGCGCCAGGGGGAGCGCCGGGGGGAGCGCCAGGGGGAGCGCCGGCGGGTTGGGCTGCGTCATTCATGTCGAAAAATCCATCGTAAGTCCTTGAAGTTCTGACATCAAATTCGCATGTGTTGGGTCGCCTGAAAAACCATGTTTATGTCCGCAAAGCCTTGTATCATGGATGCACGGGGGATGGGCGGACACCCCGAAGGAAACCGCCCAGAGGAAACGGTCATGATCCTCTACGACATCAAGTGCCGGAAAAACCACGTCTTCGAGACTTGGTTCCGCGACAGCGCGTCCTACGAGGAACAGGCGGCGGCCGGTGCCATCTCCTGCCCGACCTGCGGCTCTAGGAAGGTCGAGAAGGCGCTCATGGCGCCACGGCTGTCCAAGTCGGGCCGCACCAGGGACGCGGCGCGTCATACCGGCGAAGCGGGGCCAGGAGGCGGACCCGGGCGCGGACCCGAGAGCAGACCCGGGGGCGGACCTGGAGGCAAGATGGCGACGCGCGCGGTCAAAGAGACCGCGGAAGCGGCCGAAATCATGGGCAAACTGCGCGAGTTGCGCGAGAAAGTCGAAGAAAACTGCGACTACGTCGGCGGCAAGTTCGCCGAGGAGGCGCGCAAGATCCACTACGGCGAGGAAGACCCGCGCAACATCTACGGCGAGACCTCCGACGAGCAGGCCGAGGAACTGCACGAGGAGGGCGTCACCTTCAGCCGCATTCCCTGGGCCCCGCGCCACAATTCGTAGCGCCTCATTCCACAGACACCGAAAATGCTTAGGGGCGCTTAGGAGATTAGGGCCGCTATGCGGCCGCAAATGATCTCTATTTCGTCGACAGTCATCCCGACAGTCTCGAACATCAGGGCCCGGTCCTCGTCCGCGTGATCCTGCACCGAGATCAGCGGGTCGCCGGCGGCCAGCGTGGCGGCTAACTGTTTCGCGTTCTTGCCGCAGGCCGCTGGGTCGACCCAAGCCCGAACCCTGGAGAACGGCATGCCGGTGGGGTCCGGGACGAGTTCGGCACGCAAGGGGGTCGAGGAGTTCAGGTCGGCAGCGAAGGCACGCGCGATGTCGTCTTGTTCGCGGGCCCAGGCCGCCATATTCATCCGGTAGCGGTAGTCCAGGGCGGCCAGGGCTCCGGCGACCGCCTCCTTTCCGGCCTTCATGGCGCGCCCGATGCCTTTCTCCTGGGCGCGCAGGGCATCGACAAGTTCGCGGCGGCCGAGCACCAGGCCGGCGGTGGGGCCGCACAGATACTTCTGCGCGCTGGTCAGAACCAAATCTGCGCCGGTGGCGATAACCTCGGCGAGCCGCAAGTCCTGAGCGGCGGCGTCGATGATCGTGGCAACGCCCCGGCTGCGCGCGAGCGCGATCGCTTCCGTGGCGGGGACCATGTCGCCTCGGCACAACCGGGAGGAAACCAGCAAGAGGCAGCCAACGCCATCCCTCGACAAGGCGGCATCGAGATCGGCAGACTCACAGGCCGTATCCGAACCGGCCACGGTTACCTCCGCGCCCGATAGCCGCACCGCCTGCTCGATGGGCTGTCCGTAGTTCACGAGATGTCCGGATTGCATGACCACGCGCTGCTTCATGCCGCTGGTATCCGGGAGTTGATGGACCTTTGCCGGATCTCCCCCGGTCATAACCGCGGCGACCGAGAGTGTGATCGATGCCGCCGTGCAGTTGGTCACCGCGCCCCACTCGGCTCCGGTTAGCGTGGCGATGCGCCGTCCCGCTGCCTCGGCGAGTTCCTCCATGCTGACGAAATGGCGCAGCGATTCCGCCACCGCGCGGGCCACGGGCTCGGGAGAGCGCGATACGCCAAGCGGCGTGTAGGTACCCCGCCCATTGATCACGCGGCGCAAACCCAGGGTCTCGTGGAATTGGCTCATCACCCCTTCACCGCGAAGATCATGTAGTTGACGTCGAGGTCGCGGGCGGCGAGGTGCCAGGCGCCGGTCAGCGGGTTGTAGGCCACGCCGGTCAGCTCCTTGGTTTCGAGGCCGGCCGCGTGCAATTGCGTCACCAGCTCGGAGGGGCGTAGGAACTTGCGCCAGTCGTGGGTGCCGCGCGGCAGCCAGCGTAGCAGGTACTCGGCGCCGACGATCGCGAATGCGAAGGATTTCGGCGTGCGGTTGAGCGTGGCCAGCACCATGGCGCCACCGGGGGCAACCAGCGCCGCC
>CAXMQD010000120.1:0-3139 GCA_964194965.1 uncultured Acidimicrobiia bacterium
GGCCTGACGGTCGCCAGCGACACCATGGACCGGGTCGAGACGGTCTCGCTCGGTGCCTGGGTCGGAGTCGGCACCCGCCACGAGCCGGCCGAGATCAATGGCGTCGCGCACCTGCTCGAACACATGGCCTTCAAGGGCACGCAGCGGCGTAGCGCCTACCAGATCGCCGAGGAGATCGAAGCGGTCGGCGGCCACCTGAACGCCTACACCAGCCGCGAGAGCACCGCCTACTACGCCAAGGTTCTGGCCGAGAATGCGCCGCTCGCCGTCGATATCGTCGCCGACATCCTGCAGCACCCGACCTTCGATGAGGACGAGCTGACGCGCGAACGTGCCGTGGTGCTGCAGGAAATTGGCCAGGCCCACGACACCCCCGACGACAGCATCTTCGACCATTTCCAGGAAACCGCCTTTCCGGTCCAGGCGTTGGGCCGGCCGGTGCTGGGCACCAGCGAGATCGTCTCGGGCATCGACCGGCAGACGCTCAGCGATTACATGACCCGGCATTACGGCGCCGAGACCATGGTCCTGGCGGCGGCCGGCAAGATCGAGCACGAGCGGTTTCTGGAACTGGTTTCCGAGGCTTTCGACGCGCTGCCCCGGGGCGCCGCCGGCACGCTGGAGCCGGCTAGCTACCGCGGTGGCGACTATCGCGAAGGCCGCGAGCTCGAGCAGGTGCACGTGCTGCTCGGCTTCGAATCGATCGGCTACCTGGACGACGATTACTACGCCGCCTCGGTGCTCTCGACCCTGTTCGGCGGCGGCATGTCCTCGCGCCTGTTCCAGGAGGTGCGCGAGCGGCGCGGGCTGGCCTATTCGGTCTATTCCTTCGCCTCCGCCTATCGCGACGGTGGCTTGTTCGGCATCTACGCCGGAACCGGCGAAGGCGAGGCCGCCGCGCTGATTCCGGTGATCTGCGACGAGCTCGGCAAGCTGGCCACCGAGGTGCGCGAGGAAGAGGTGACCCGCGCCCGCACCCAGCTCAAGGCGTCGATCCTGATGGGCCTGGAAAGCACGGGCACGCGCTGCGAGCAAATGGCGCAGCACATTCTGGTCTACGGCCGGCCGCTGCCGGTCGAGGAGATCGTCGCCAAGATCGAGGCGGCCGACCTGGCCGCGGTGCGCCGGGTCGCGACACGCCTCGCCAACGGCCATCCGACCCTCGCCAGCCTCGGCCCGATCTCCCAGGTCGAGGATTTTGCCCGCGTGGTGGCGCGTCTCGGCTAATATCAGGGTCTTTCGGTATTATGCATTTCCAGGGTTTTCTCGGCGGCCCGGACCGGGATCTCAGGCTCCAATGGCGGCGTGTCTATTTGCGTCATCCGGTCCCGCGCGACTGGCGCGCATGGTCGGCGTTGCGTGCCGATAGCCGGGCCTTCCTCGCATCTTGGGAGCCAACCTGGGCCTACGACGCGTTGTCCCGCGCCGCGTTTCGACGCCGGCTCAAGATATACCGGACCGAACTGCGCCAGGGCGTGACCTACAGCTTCCTGATATTCCGGGCCGCCGACGGCATGCTGCTCGGCGGCATCACGCTCTCGAACCTGCGCCGCGGCGTCGCCCAGACCGCGACGCTCGGCTACTGGATCGGCGCGCCTCACGCCCGTCAGGGCTATATGTCCGAGGCGCTGTGGGCGGTGCTGGAATACGCCTTCCAGCGTCTCGGTCTGCACCGGGTCGAAGCGGCCTGCCTGCCCGATAACGAGGCCAGCCGGCTGCTGCTGCTCAAGGTCGGCTTCCACGAAGAGGGCTACGCGCGGGAATACCTGCGCATTAACGGAAGCTGGCGCGACCACCAACTATTCGCAATCCTCCGCGGCGAGTATGCGTCAAGAGTAACCGACTGAATTATATGAAGAAACGCCCGAATATAGGGGACAGTCCCCTTTTTTGGCCCCTTTTTTGGCCCCTTTATTCGGGTCACCCTGTTAGGGATCGAGCCGCAATCAGGCGTGGCCGGCGTCGCCCGACAGTAATGCGGGGTCGACGCCGAGCTTGTTGATCGCCCGTTCCCACTTGCCGTCCAGGTCCTCGTCGAAAACCAATTCCTCGTCGGCGCTGACATTGAGCCAGCCATTGGACTGGATCTCGGCGTCGAGCTGGCCCGGGCCCCAGCCGGCGTAGCCGAGCGCGAGCAGGCTGCGGCGCGGGCCGGCGTCCTTGGCGATGTCCTGAAGGATGTCGACGGTCGCGGTCAGCGCCATCTGCTCGGCGATCTGGAGAGTGCTGGCGTGGTGATATTCGCCGGAATGCAAGACGAAACCACGGCCCGATTCGACCGGCCCGCCGAAGTGGACCCGGATTTCCTCGGTAACCGCCTCGGTGTCGATGCCGAGCTGGTCGAGCAGGTCCGGAAAGGTGACCGAGCCGACCAGGCGGTTGACCACCAGGCCCATCGCCCCATCGGCGTTGTGGGCGCACACGAAAATGACGGTCCGGGTGAAACGCGGATCGCGCATATTGGGCATCGCGATCAGGAGCTGGCCGGTCAGATAGTCGCCGCTGTCGTCCGATCGGCCGTTCTCGCCCTGTCCGCCATTCCCGCCTGGTACGAACTCAGAGCCCATGGCCTTTAATCTTTCGTTAACTCCGGCCGTCGCATACCGCTCCGGCGGCCCACGGATTCTTGGGTCACACGTGATTGTGACACGGTAAGAAGCTTCAACACATACTATATATAACTGGATGCCCCGTTAACGACCGCCTGGGAGTAATTCTTGCGCCTCGCGCCGGGTAAAGTGGTCCGCCGAACGGTTCTCGGCGCTCTTATCGCACTGTTTTCACTGGCTGTTTTGGGGCCGGGCGGGAGCGTCTGGGCGGCCGCCAGTCCCTGGATCGACCACGAGCAGTCGCGCCTGCGCCTGATCGCCACCGGCGGGCCCGGCAGCGGCGCGGAGACCCCCGGCAGCGGCGCGGAGACCCCCGGCAGCGGCGCGGAGACCCCCGGCAGCGGCGCGGAGACCCCCGGCAGCGGCGCGGAGACCGATGGCGCCGCGCTCAATCTGGGCCTGCAATTCGAGCTCGAGCCCGGCTGGAAGATCTACTGGCGCTCGCCGGGCGAGGCCGGCTACCCGCCGGTGGTCGACTGGAGCGCGTCCGAAAACCTGGCCGAGGCGCGGATCGCCTGGCCGGTGCCGCA
>CAXMQD010000121.1:0-4768 GCA_964194965.1 uncultured Acidimicrobiia bacterium
GTAGCCTTGCTTTTTCATCATCGGAATCATGATCGATCCGATCGACGAGGTATCGGCCACGGCGGAACCGGAAATTCCGCCAAAGAACATCGACGCCAAGACATTGACCATGGCCAGGCCGCCGCGCATGAAGCCGACGAAGATGTTGGCGAAGGCGACCAATCGCCAGGCCATGCCACCTTCCGCCATCAGCGCGCCGGCCAACACGAAAAACGGGATCGCCAGCAGGGAGAAGTTATCGACGCCGTCGGACAGTTTCAGCAATATCGCCTCGAGCGGCAGACCCACGTAGGCCGCCGTGGCGAAGGCCGAGATCCCCAAGGCATAGGCGATGGGCGTGCCGATGATCAGCAGAAAGAACAGGCTGCCCATTAACACCAGTGGTCCGATTGCTCCGCCCATGGGACGCTCCGGCTATGATTTCCGTTTATTTTTCATAGATTCAGTTTGGCGGCTTCCTTCTCCGCCAGTTCCAGTGCGTGGCGCATTTCCTCGCCTTCCAGTTCCACCAGCGTATCGTGGTAAAACACCCGCTCGAGGACGAACAACAGCAACACCGCGCCGCCGCCCGGGATCGCCGAATAGACCACACCGACCTTGATTTCATCGAACTCGGGGTAGGACTGGAACCAGGTCGTCTCGGCCAGGCTGTAGCCATAATAGATCATCAGGCAAGCAATCAACGCCATCAACGCGTGGACGACATACTGGGGCAGGGTTTGCAGACGGTCCGGCAGCATCCGGACGAACAGCTCCAGCCGCAAATGCGCTTGCGACCGATAACAGATCGCCGCGCCGTATAGGGTCAGTTGAACCGTGAAAAAGATCGACATGGGCTCCGCGAAGCGGGCCCCGGTCTCGAAGAAATAACGGGAAACAACACCCGTAAAGATCAACACGGTCATGCAAACGATGGAAATGACGCAAACGACCATGCACAAGAGGTAAAGCTTGTCCATGACTCTGACGTAGGCCGGCCTCATTCGCCGCTCAGGCCCACCAATCGTCATTTTGGGTAATCCCGTCCAGGTCGATGCGATCGGCATGATGGCCGGCCCGATCGGGACCGGCCATCATACGCATTGCGGCTAGGCGAGGTTTCCCGCCAGCTAGTCGGCCTCGGCTATTGGACCATCGAAGCCTTTTCGATCAGATCGGCGAATTTGCCGCCGAACTTCACGCGGACCGGCTCCGTCGCCGCGATGAACGGACCCTTGTCGATGGTGGTGATGACATTGATGCCCTTGGACTTGAGGATGTCCAACGACTTCTGTTCACGCGCGGCCCACAATTCCCGTTCCCTGGTCACCGTCAAGGCCGAGGCCTTGCGAATCAATTGCTGGTCCAGCGGCGAAAGCGTGTCCCAGACCTTCTTCGAGAAAACGAAAATTTCCGGCACCATCAGGTGTTCGGTCAGGCTGTAATACCCGGCGACTTCGTAGTGCTTGCCGGATTCATAGGACGGCGGATTGTTTTCGGCGCCATCGACGACACCGGTCTGCATCGATGTATAGAGCTCGCTGAAGGAGATCGGCAGGCCATTGCCGCCCATGGAATTGACCATTTCGACGAAAATCGGGTTCTGCATGACCCGAAGCTTCAGGCCCTTCAAGTCCTCGACCTTCTCGATCGGCCGAACGTTGTTGTAGAACGACCGCGAACCGGCATCCATGTATCCAAGACCGATCAAGCCGCCGGCTTCGAGTTTGTTAAGTAGACTTGTGCCGATCTCGCCGTCGACGACCTTGTGCATGTGGTCGGTGCTCTTGAAGAAGTAAGGCAGGTTGAAGGCATTGAACTCTTCGACGATGGGACCGACCACGCCGACGCTGACACGGGTCATTTCGAGCGCGCCCAACTGCACCTGTTCGAGGGCTTCCTTTTCCCCGCCCAGCTGCATGGAATGATAGATCTTGATATTCAGCCGGCCGCCGGTCCAGGTGTTCAACAGCTGGCCCATGTATTCGATGGCGTCCGTGGTCGGATAGCCCATCGGATGCACGTCGCTGGATTTGATTTCCAGTGCCGACGCCGGAAGGCTCAGGCTAAGGGCGAGCGCCGCAGTGGTACTCGCGGCGATCAAATGTTTGCCAAATTTGCTCATGGTATGTCTCCCTATTCTGCCAAATGGGGCCAATTTCCGGATCGCGCCCGGGAGGCCCCGCTATAATCGATTGTTCCGGTTCGGCTCCAGGCGCAGGTGCCCGAAACCCAATACGTCATCGATCCGCATTATTCGCGGCCCTGTTATTTGCCGATCTTTGACTTGCCGCCGGCGTCACCGTTAACGTAAACAAGCTGAATCGATCATTCAAGGAACACGATACGACAACTCGATGTCTGGCTCCATGACCGATAATAAATAGTATTTTTCTAAGAAAATAAAGTTATTTTTAGAAAAATCTGATTGACCAGGTTTTGCAATCCTGGCGCCACTTCCCGACAACAAAGACTGATTATGGAGAAGATATGAAAACCATCCTAGTGACTGGCGCCGCCGGCGGCGTAGGGACCTTTCTGCGCGACGAGTTCCGCGGGCGCTATCGCCTGCGCCTATCCGACATCGCCGCCCTGGACGATTGCGGCCCGGATGAGGATTTTGTCGCAGCCGATCTCGGCGATTTCACGGCCCTTCGAAGCGCCGTCGCCGGCGTCGATGGAATCGTTCATTTGGGCGGTTTTTCCGTCGAAGGCGACTGGGACACGATCCTCAACGCCAACATCATCGGCACGAACAACCTATTCGAAGCGGCCCGGATCGAGGGCGTCAAACGCATCGTATTCGCCAGCAGCAATCACGCCATGGGGTTTTACGGCCGCGACCAAACCATCGACCACAACCATTATCCCCGGCCCGATAGCCGCTACGGCCTCAGCAAAGTGTTCGGCGAGGCCTTGGGCAGCTTATACGCCGACAAATATGGCGCCGAGGTCATGAACATCCGCATCGGCAATGTCGCCAAAGAACCCCTCGACGTGCGCCGCCTCGCCATCTGGATCAGCCCCCGGGACCTGGCCCAACTCGTTTCCATCGGCTTGGAACATCCCGACATCCGGTTCGAAATCGTCTATGGAATGTCGGACAACGAGCGGGCCTGGTGGGACAATTCGAACGCCAGGCGGTTGGGTTACGCCCCCCGGGACCGCAGCGAGGACTTTGCCGCCAAGGTGCTCTCGGAGCATTCCGCCGATACCGGCGATCCCCTGGCGGACGCGCGCCAGGGCGGGACGTTCGTTTCCACGGAGGCCGGCGGCGACCCGACCAAGCCGCACCTGGGCTAACCACAAGATGCCCATGATCCGCGTTTTCCTCAGCCACGAACCCGACGCCTTGGCGAATTTCTATGGCGACACCGCGATCCGGGAACTCGAGGCATTCGCCGAAGTCCGGATCAACGACAGCGGCCAAGTGCTGACCAGCGAAATGTTGATGGCCGGGGCCAGGGACTGCGACGTCGTGGTTCTCGACCGCAACACGCCCGCCGATGCGGCGTTTTTCGCGGGCTGTGCCGGCGTCGCTTCGGTCCACCGCTGCGCCGTGGATATCCGCACCATCGACATCGCCGCCGCCTCGCAGGCCGGCGTCTTGGTGACCAACGCCAGCCCCGGTTTTGTCGACGCGGTGGTCGAGCTATCGCTCGGCTTGACCATCGATTTGGCGCGCGCCGTCAGTTCCTATGTGTCCGACTACCGCCGCGGTGCGCCGCCGCCGGCGCGCATGGGCGCGCAACTGTCCGGATCGACCCTCGGAATCATCGGCTACGGCGCCATCGGCGCGCGCTTGGCCGAGGTCGCCCACGCCCTCGGCATGACCGTACTGGCTTACGACCCCCACAAAACAATCGCCAGCGACTCGGTGCGGCAAACCGGCTTGGAGGCGCTGTTGGGCGCGAGCGATTTTGTGCACTGCCTCGCCACCGCGACGCCGGAAACCGAAAATCTGATCGGCGAAACGGCCTTCGCGGCGATGAAGGACAGCGCCTATTTCATCAACGTCTCGAGGGGCAATCTGGTCGACGAGACCGCCTTGGAAGAGGCCCTGACAGGTGGCCGTATCGCCGGCGCGGCCCTGGACGTGGGACGCGCCGCCGATCAGAAGCCGTCGCCCCGCCTGGCCCGGCTGCCCAACGTAATCGCGACGCCCCACGTTGGCGGGCAGACCCCGGCGGCCATCGAATCCCAGGCGCTGGAAACCGTCGCGCAGGTCCGGGCGGTTTCCAAGGGGGTCCTGCCCCATAACGCCATCAACCCCGACCGGGCGTTTCGGTTCGCGGATTTCATTGGGCGGCGAGCGCAAGCAGCGGGGTCCTGACCGGGGTGCGCGCCGCCATCATCGAGGATCCTTCCGATGTCCGTTCCCTACTCCAAGATCATGTCCCAGGTGCCGGCGATGACGCCCTTCGTCGGGCCGGAGACCCTCGAGCGGCGCCGGGGCGCGCCCTTCGACTTACGCCTCGGCGCCAACGAGAGCGCCTTCGGCGTCTCGCCCAAGGCCAAAGCGGCCATGGCGGCCGAGCTCGGCCGGGTGTCGTGGTACTGCGATCCGGAGCATTTCGAGCTGCGCGAACGCCTCGCCGCCGAGCTCGGCGTCGCCATGGACAACCTGGTCGTGGGCGAGGGCATCGATGGCCTGCTGGGCGTGATCGTGCGCGCGGTCACCGATCCCGGCGACGCCATCGTGACCTCGGCCGGCGCCTATCCGACCTTCAACTATCACGTCACCGGTTACGGCGGCCGGCTCGAGTTCGTGCCCTACCGCGGCGACTGC
>CAXMQD010000122.1:0-3619 GCA_964194965.1 uncultured Acidimicrobiia bacterium
GGTCGCGACCCGGTCCGGCTCGGCCTCGGCGATCTTCGGCGCGTAGCGCCGGTCGATCACCGCGCTCGGCAGGTGCCAGCAGAGGTCGACCACCTGCGGCCCCGCCAGGGCCTCGATCGGCTTGGCGCTGCGCGGTCCGACGCCAGGCAGGCTGGTGACCGGGGCGAAAAGTGGAAACAAAATCTCGGGTCGCAAGGTTTTTTCCTGGGACACCCGCTGACAGACGGCATTTCAAGCATTATACCCTAGCCCGAACCTAAGAGCCTGTGATAATCCGCGTGACCCTCGAAACACTCGAAATTCGCCGCAAACGCCTGAAGTACCGGAGCCAGCACCGCGGCACCAAGGAGCTCGACCTGGTGCTCGGGCGTTTCGCGGCGGACCGGCTGGACGAGCTGAACCTAAACCAGATCGATCGCTTCGAGGCGCTGCTGGACCTGCCATCACCTCTGGTCTATGCCTGGGTTACCGGACAGGAAGACCCTCCCCCGGAAATGGATAACGACGTCTTACGACTGCTCCGCGAGTTTACTCTGCCCTCATGACTGTTTCTCTCACCGATCGGCTCGAAGGCCCGGGCCGGGTCTTGATCGCCAACGCGCCGGAGGGCTTGGACGCCTTGTTGCTGGCGGAGGTAGCGATCGCGCGGGCGCCGGCGCCGCTGCTTCACGTCGCGCGCGACGATGCGCGCATGGCGCGGCTGCAGGCAGCGCTGGGCTTTTTCGCGCCGCAGGCGGAAGTGTTGACCTTTCCGGCCTGGGATTGCCTGCCCTATGACCGGGTCGGCCCGCACCGCGACATCCTGGCCCGGCGCATCGATACCCTTGGTCGCTTGACGGAGGCCGGTGACGAATCGGCGCGCCAAGCGCCCCGCGTGGTTATCACGACGGTGAACGCGTTGCTGCAACGGGTGCCGCCGGCCTCGGCTCTGGCTGGACGGGGGCTGACGGCGGCACCGGGCACGCGGCTCGAGCAGGAGACCTTGACCGACTACTTCGCGCGCAACGGCTACCTGCGCGCCGAAACCGTCGGCGAGCCCGGCGAGTACGCCCTGCGCGGCAGCATCGTCGACGTTTTCCCGCCCGGCGAGGCGGAACCGCTGCGCCTCGACTTTTTCGGTGACGAGCTCGAAAGCATCCGCCGCTTCGACCCGCTCAGCCAGCGCAGCACCGGCACGGCGGACTTACTCCTGCTCAAGCCGGTCAACGAGGCCATCTTGGAGCCTGAATCCATCGAACGGTTCCGCGCCGGCTACCTGCGCGCCTTCGGTGCGGTGCGTGGCGATGACCCGCTTTACGAGGCGGTCAGCGCCGGACGCCTGCACCCGGGCATGGAGCACTGGCTGCCGCTGTTCCACGAAAGCCTCGCCACGTTGTTCGACTACCTTCCCGGAGCCCCGGTTACCCTCGATCATCAAGCCGAGGAGGCGCGCGGCGCGCGGCTGGAAACCATCGCCGACTACTATGCCGCGCGAAAAGACCTGGCGGGCGGCGCGGTGGCCGGCGGTGGGGTCTACAAACCGCTCGTGCCCGAGACGCTCTACCTCGACGCGGACGAATGGGATACCGCGCTCGCTGCGCGCGCAACTGGCCAGATTTCGCCGTTCGACGCGCCCGAGCACCTGGATCAGGTGTTCGACGCCCAGGGCCGGCGTGGCCGCGATTTCGCCGAGGCGCGTACCAGCGCCGAGACCAACCTGTTCGACGCGGTCGACGCCCATATTACCGCCGAGCAGGCAGCCGGGCGCCAGGTCCTGGTGGTCGGTTACAGCGCCGGCACCCGCGACCGTTTGGGTGCGCTCCTGCAGGAGCACGGCCTGCCGCCGCTGGCGCCGCTGGATACCTGGGCCGAGGCCCAGGCACTGCCGGCCGGGACCGCGGGCCTGACCACCCTGGAAATCGAGACCGGCTTCGGCGCGCCCGAGCTCAGCATCATCACCGAACAAGACATTCTGGGCGAACGCATCGCCCGGCCGCAGCGCAAGCGCTGCCGCGCCGAGGACTTTTTGACCGAGGTCTCGGCGCTGCATGGCGGCGACTACGTGGTCCATCTGGAGCACGGCATCGGCAAATACGACGGCTTGGTGGCGCTCGATATCAACGGCGCGCCTCACGACTGCCTCAAGGTCCTGTACCTCGGCGGCGACCGTCTGTTCGTGCCGGTCGAGAGCATCGAGGTGCTGTCGCGTTTCGGCTCCGAGGACGCGGAGGTGGAGCTCGACCGCCTGGGCGGTGCCAACTGGCAGGCGCGCAAGGCCCGGGTCAAGCGCCGCCTGAAGAACATCGCCGACGAGTTGATCAAAATTGCCGCCGCCCGCGCCATGCACACGGTCGAGGCGCTCGCCTCGCCACCCGGCCTCTACGACGAATTCGCCGCGCGCTTTCCCTATCCCGAGACCGAGGACCAGGAGCGCGCCATCGAGGACACCCTGGCGGACCTGGCCGCCGGCCGGCCCATGGACCGCTTGATCTGCGGCGACGTCGGCTTCGGCAAGACCGAGGTCGCGCTCCGCGCTGCCTTCGTCGCGGTCATGGAGGGCAAACAAGTCGCCATCGTGGTGCCGACCACGCTGTTGTGCCGCCAGCACGCCGCGACCTTCAAAGAGCGCTTCGCCGGGCTGCCGGTGCGCATCGGCCAACTGTCGCGCCTGGTCAGCCACCGCGACAGCACCGAGACCAAGGTCGGTCTCAAGGACGGCCAGGTCGACATCGTGATCGGCACCCACGCGCTGCTCGGCAAGTCGATCGAATTCCGCGATCTCGGCCTCTTGGTGGTCGACGAGGAGCAGCATTTCGGCGTCAAGCAGAAGGAGCGGCTCAAGTCTCTGCGCGAAAGCGTCCACGTGCTGACGCTGAGCGCGACACCGATACCCCGAACCCTCCAGCTCGCCATGTCGGGGGTCAAGGAAATGAGCATGATCGCGACCCCGCCGATCGATCGCTTGGCGGTGCGTACCTTCGTACTGCCTTACGATCCGGTGGTGGTGCGCGAGGCAATCCTGCGCGAACACTACCGCGGTGGCCAGATTTTCTACGTCTGCCCACGGGTCGCCGACCTGCCCGAACTCGAAGAGCGCCTGCGCAAGCTCGTGCCCGAGGTCAAGCTCGGCGTCGCCCACGGCCAGTTGGCGCCGCGCCAGCTCGAAGACGCCATGAGCAGATTCTATGACCGCCGCTTCGATCTCTTGCTCTCGACCAACATCATCGAGTCGGGACTCGACATCCCCAGTGCCAACACCATCATCGTGCATCGCTCGGACATGTTCGGGCTGTCCCAGCTCTACCAACTGCGCGGGCGCATCGGCCGCTCCAAGCAGCGCGGTTACGCCTACCTGACCCTGCCGCCGGGGCGCCTGCTGAGCACGGCGGCCGAGAAGCGCCTCGGCGTCATGCAGACCCTCGACAGCCTGGGCGCCGGTTTCACCCTGGCCAGCCACGACCTCGACATCCGCGGCGCCGGAAACCTGCTGGGCGAGGAACAGTCGGGCCACATCCGGGAGGTCGGCATCGAGCTCTACCAGCAGATGCTCGAAGAAGCGGTGGCGACCGCGCGCGCCGGTGGCCTGGACGCCGAAGCGGGGGAGGCGGCCGCGCAGGAAGCCTTCACACCACAGATCAAC
>CAXMQD010000123.1:0-1899 GCA_964194965.1 uncultured Acidimicrobiia bacterium
AAAGGCCGACCGCCAGTGCCACAACGGCACTTGCAAGCCCGGACCGGTAATTTGCAACGGGACGTATCATGGCTTCATGCGCTCCAGCCGTTCATCTCGCGGGTTCTTGATATCACGAAGCTCCGATCCACGCGCCATATACCTCGTCATAAGTCCCGGGCGACATGACCAGCGCGAAGAAATCGCGGCGTAAGGGTTTCTCGACACGGCTCCGGACACCATGACCCTCTTGTATCACGGAATTTGGACAAAATGTGAGACTGCGGAAGACCGACTTGGGTCACTTCCGGTCGAGCGCCGTTGCCTGAGTCATGTCTGCTCTTCGGGAAATACTGTTGCAAAAAAAATACCCATTGCTACGGTTTTGATCCCGTGATTCCCTCTTTCTGGTGATTCGCGCGAGGCGGGCCGGCCAAGAGCGCGGGGCATCGCGAACCATGCGCGACGCTACCGATGACCAGCACCTGTCCGAATTCGCGACCGGAAAATCGATCGACGTCACCGGTGGCGTCCTGACAGATTGAGCGGCCGCGCCGAACCGGATGGAGGAAAGATACATGCTGGAGAAAACGTTCGGAAACCGGAAGCCGGTCATCGCGATGGCGCATTTTCCGCCCCTGCCGGGCGCGCCGCTCTATGACGCCGACGCCGGAATGGACGGAATTCTTGATTACGTCTCCCGCGACCTGAAAAACCTCCAGGATGGCGGCGTCGATGCCCTCATGTTCGGCAATGAAGGGGACCGCCCCTATCTGCTCAACGCCAGCCCCGAGAGCCTGGCCGCCATGGCCGCCGCGATCGGGTCGTTGAAGGGTCTGTTGCGCGTGCCATTCGGGGTCAACTACCTGTGGGATCCGGTGGCGACGGTCGCGCTCGGCGCCGCCACCGGAGCGGCATTTGCCCGGGAAATCTTCACCGGCGTTTACGATTCCGACATGGGTCTCTGGCAGCCCGACGCGGCGAAAGCGGTCCGCCTTCGGCACGATCTTGGGCGCGACGACATGAAGCTGCTTTTCAATGTCAATGCCGAATTCGCCTCGCCGGTCGGTGTCCGGCCGATCGAGGTGCGCGCAAAGAGCGCGGTCTTCTCATCGCTCGCCGACGTAATCCTGGTTTCGGGTCCGATGACGGGTCAACCGGTCGACGGTTCCGATCTGCGCCGGGTCAAGGAAACCGTCGGCGATACCCCGGTTTTCGCCAACACCGGCGTCAACAAAGACAATGTCGCGGACATCCTTTCGGTGGCCGATGGCGTGGTCATCGGCACCCACCTCAAGATCGACGGAAATACCTGGAAGCCGGTCGATTCGGAGCGTGTAAAACGATTCATGGATACCGTCGCGAAGCTGCGGTAGGGCGTATACCAAGTCTCGTTGATAAAGACCCATGGAGATCGCTCGGGCGATCCGTCGGGTCAAGGGGATGGGCAGGAGGGAGTCCCTACCAATATCGCCATTTCGCTCGGCCGATGGCTGAGATACGGGGGGCCGCCGGCCTACCCCGCAGCCTCAAGGCCGGCAACCTGCGCCAAGAGGCCGATCCCGGCGCGATTCAGTCGCTCCTGGCCCACGGATCGGTCGGCACGCAGAAGTTCTATGTCAAATGGCGGCAGGCCGACGCGGCCCGAGAGGCCCGAGAGGCCCGTGAACGGACGCGCAAATCTCATGAACCGAACTGGAACATTGCACAATTTTTCCGAATTCGTTCCGAACGCAATTCCGAAAAGTGGTGGGCGCAGTAGGACTCGAACCTACGACCCGCTGATTAAGAGTTAAATGCTCGGCGTTTTATGCAGTTTTATGCAGTTTTAACATATTGATATTTAACAGAACCAATCCTATTGAGCTTTACCAAGTTTTATGCACCCTAGTGTCTAATCAGTTTCTAATTAGCTCCGTA
>CAXMQD010000124.1:0-3674 GCA_964194965.1 uncultured Acidimicrobiia bacterium
GCGGTCGGCGAGCGCGGGCTCAAGCTCTCGGGCGGCGAGAAGCAGCGCGTCGCCATCGGCCGGGCTATTCTCAAAGGTCCGGCGATCCTGATGTTCGACGAGGCGACCTCGGCGCTCGACACCAAGACCGAGCGCGAAATCCAGGAGAGCTTGGACGAGGTCTCCAAGGACCGCACGACCCTGGTCATCGCCCACCGGCTGTCCACCGTGGTCGGCGCCGACGAGATTCTGGTGCTCGAAGAGGGCCGCATCGTCGAACGTGGCCGCCATGACGAGCTGCGGGCCCGCGCCGGCAGCTACGCCGCCATGTGGCAACGCCAGCAGAGCGCGGCGACGGAGCAGGCCGCCCCCGAGCCCGAGCCCGAGCCCGAGCCCGAGCCCGAGCCCGAGCCCGAGCCCGAGCCCGAGCCACATGAGGCCGCCGAGGCCTTGGTTCCGCGATAATCTTGAGCGGCGCGGCACCCTCGATAGTCGAATATCCGGCCGCCAAGCATAAACGAGTGCAAAAGGGGACAGTCGTGACCGATTTTACGCTGTCACCCCACTTACGTCGGCTCCGGAGGGCTTGACGGGCCGGGCCGGCTAACGTACAAACCGGCCCGCGACCGGGCGCCCGTTGGCTAGCCCGGTCTTGGATATTTGGGCCGCCCGGCGGCATGCTGGAATCATTCTAAGCTTGGAGGCGATCATGGCGCGGCGCTGCGAATTCACCGGCCGGGGCGTGCAGGCGGGCAACAACGTCAGCCACGCCAACAACAGGACCCGGCGCCGGTTCCTGCCCAATTTGCAGCACGTTTCGCTGCTCAGCGATGTCCTCGGCGAGACCATTCAGGTCCGGCTCAGCACCCAGGCGATCCGCACCGTCGAGAAGCGCGGCGGGCTCGACGCCTTCCTGCTTTCGACCTCCGATACGGACCTCGGCAAGAAGGCTCGTGTCCTCAAGCGCCGCATCAAGAAAGCCCAGGCTAGCCAGGCCGCCTGAGCTTAACCGCGCGCCAGCGCGACCGGCAGTGAGGCCCGCTTCGGCGGGCCTTTTGGCGTTTCAGGGGCTGGCCGCCGCCTAATCCTCCAGTACGAAGACCAGCAGCAGGGTCTGCTGCAGCAGGCTGAAGTTGTCGTCCGAGATCAGGTAGATGAGCGTCTCGCCACTCTCGCCTCGGCGCGCGGCGACGCCTTCCATGTTGTCCAGCGTGAGCGGCCGCCGCAGCACCGCGAGCGTGGTGCCCTGCAAGGTGGCGCCAGCCCGACATTGCGATGCGGCGATGCGCTGGAGCCGGATCGCGACCCCATCGAACAGGTTGAAGCTGCGCTCGACCACCAGCAGATCGCCGCCGGGCAGGGTGGTGGCGCCGGTTGGCCGGAAGCCGGGCGCGCGCGGATAGACGAGCTCGGACCAGGCGCCGCCGCGCCACAGGAAGGCCGGGCTCGTGGCCGCTTCCTCGCGGCCCTCGGCGATCGCCAGCAACCCGCCGTCGGTCAGCACCGCCAGCGCCTCGATGCCGCTGTTGCTGCGCAGACTTCTCAGCGCGGCCGGGACCGGGATCGCTGCCGGCCGTTCCGCCAAGGGATTCGGCGCGGTGGGATAGCGCCACAGCCGGTGGTCGCGTTCGAAGCCGACCACCAACTCGCCGTCGGCCAAACGGGCGAGACTTTCGGAATCGGCCTCGCGCTTGCCGCGCAGATGGCGGCCGCCGGGGCCGTGCAGCTCGCCGATCTCGGCCTCGGCCAGGCCGAGTGGCGCGCCCGCCGAATCGGTGAGCAACCGCGCGGTTATCCAATGGCCCTTGTCGGTGACCGCGGTCAGGCGTGTGCCATCCTCGGACAGCAGCAAGGCCGAGAGGCCGCCGAAACGCGGATCGGGCGAAGTCAGATGCAATCCGCCGCGAAAGCGAAGCGGGCCGACGCGCCTTCGTTCTGGATCCTCGGCCTGCAGCGACACCACGCTTGCCGCGATCTCCAGGGGCGCGGCCAAGGCCGGTGCCCCCGGCGCCAAGGCCAGCAGGACCGGCAGCAAAACCAGGCCACGAAAAGACGAAATGATCTGGCGCTCCCGGCCTAATTTAGGGGATCTACTGGCGCTCGAGGTCGCGGTAGATTTGGTGCGCGATGCGCAGCAGGGGTTCCCGTTCGAGCGGCGCGACCAGGGCGTAGGCGTAATCCTCGTCGATCCAGTAGAAGGCCGAGACACCGGCTTCCTCGACGAAGCGGAACGCGGTCTGTTCGGCGCCCTCGATGGCGCGCAGGTAGACCGTGAGGCGGCGTCCGCCGGCGTCCTCGTACATCATCTGCGCGGCCGGCCGCGCGCCCTCGGCCAGGAGCCGTCCGCCGACCAGCTCGAAGCCGGCAGCAGCCAACTCCGGCGCGCGCAGCTTGGTCCCCAGGCGCTTGGACAGCCAGGCCACCAAGTGGGCCTCCTGCTCGGCGCCGACCTCGACCGGGTGGCGAACCTCGGAGACGAACACGCGGTGGGCGCCCAGGGCTTGTTCGGCGAAGCTGCCGCCGTTGCCGCCCTGCGCGCCCCACCAGCCGTGCAGCAGCCAGCCGCCGGTGCCACCGGCCAGCAACAGCATCACCGACGCCGCCGCCCAACTAAGCCGAGCCGGACCGAACCGGAAGCTCGGCGCGGGCTTGGGGCGGGTTGCGGTTCCAGCCGCGATCGCGGCTTGCAGGTTCGGCGGCAGCGGCTCATCGAGCACTGGGGCGAAAGTTTCGCGCAGCTCGCTGTTCTGCAAGCGGTAGGCATGCACCGCCGCCGCGTCTTCGGGATGCTGGGCCAGCCGGCCCTCGACGCGAAGCTGCGCCTCGAGCGCCAGCCGGCCGTCCACGTAGGCGTGGAGGTCGTCCCGGTCGATGGGCTCCGGTCCGGTCATTTGACCCTCCTGATGGCCGGGGCGGCGTCCGCCCCCATGAGCTCCCGCAACCGCTGGCGGCCCCGGTTGAGCCGCGACATGACGGTGCCCAGCGGCACGTCGAGCACCTCGGCGGCCTCGGTGTAGGCCAGGCCCTCCAGTCCGACCAGCAGCACCGCCTGGCGCTGGTCCTCGGAGAGCTGGTCGAGGGCACGGCCCAGGTCGCGCAGGCCGGGTCCGGCATCCTGTTCGGGCGGGGCGGCGTGCAAGCCGTCGTGGGCGGGTTCCAGGCCGACTCGATCGGGGCGTCGGGCGCGGCGCCGAGCCGCGTTGACGTGTTGGTTGTGCAAGATCGAGAACAGCCAGGCCCGCATGTTGGTCCCCGGCCGCCACAGGTGCAGGCGGTCCATGGCCCGGGTCAGGCTGTCCTGGACCAGATCGTCCGCCGCGTCGGGATCGCCCAGGAGCGCGCGGGCATAGCGCCGCAGATGCGGGATCTGGTCGACGATCAGCCGCCGCGTCTCGTCCACCTCGCACGAGCCTCCTGGATCCAAATGCGCGCGACACCGCCCGGCGCCGAATGGCGCTATCGGAGGGAACAGTCTAGCGCCGGCGCTGGGCGGCGGAAAGGCGTCCTCGGACTACTCGATGCCGAGGATCGCCATGGCCTCCGCCAATTTATCGACCGCGGCTTGGTGACTGCCGGCCTTGTGGTCGGCCTCGCCCTCCGCGCGCAGCTTGGTGACCTGGGTCATCTGCTCCGCGGTCAGCTTCGGGCTGGTGCCCAGGGCCGCATCGATCTTCTTCATGTCCTTCGGACAATGG
>CAXMQD010000125.1:0-3916 GCA_964194965.1 uncultured Acidimicrobiia bacterium
CGCAGTCCCGCGATCCCATGCACCCGCAGGCGATCGTCGACCACCGCGAGCGGATCGTCGCCCATCTTGCAGGTGCCGACGGGATGGAAGATCGTGTTGGCGTGCTGGCGCGCCGCCGCAACCATCTCCTCGTCGCTTTGCACGTCCGGCCCCGGGATAAATTCGCTCTCGATCAGATCCGACAGTGGCGCGGTCTCGGCAATTTTCCGCGCCAGGCGCATGCCGGCCACGGTCACCCGGCGGTCGGTCTCGGTGCTGAAGTAGTTGGCCCGGATCGCCGGTTTGTCCATGGGGTCGGCGGAGCGGATTTGAATCGTGCCCCGGCTTTCGGGCCGAAGCTGGCAGATCGAGGAGGTGAAGCCGGAGAAGTCGTGCAGCTTCTCGCCCGGGCGCTCGACGCTCACGGTCATGAAGTGGAACTGGATGTCCGGGGTCGCCACCTCCGGGCCCGAACGCGCGAACAGCCCGACTTGGCCGGCGCCCACGGTCATCGGCCCGCTGCGCTTGGTCAAGTATTCGAACAGCATCGCCGCCTTGCGCGGCCAGGAGCGTAGATCGTCGTTGAAGCTGAGTGGCTGGTTGCAGCAGTAGACCGCGCGCACCTGCATGTGGTCGATCAGGTTGCCACCGACTCCCGGCAAGTCGCGCACCACCGGGATGCCGTGCTCCCGCAACAGCGCGCCCGGTCCGATGCCGGAGAGTTGCAGCACCTGCGGCGAGTTGATGGCGCCACCGGAGAGTACGATCTCGCCGCGGCAACGCACCTCCTCGCGTTTGCCGCCGCGTGCGTAAACGACGCCCGTGGCGCGGTCCTCTTCGATCAACACCTGGGCGACCTGGGCGCGGGTCCGGATTTCCAGGTTGGGCCGGCCCTTGACCGGGTCCAGATAGCACACCGCGGTGCTGCTGCGCCGGCCGTTCCACTCGGTCAACTGGTAATAGCCGACGCCTTCCTGGCTGTCGCGATTGAAGTCGTCGTTGGCCGGGAAGCCGGCGTTGCGCGCGGCCGCGGCGAAGGCCTCGCAGAGCGGATGGCGCATGCGCAGATCGGTCACGCCGAGCGGCCCCTGGTCGCCGTGGTAAGCATCGGCGCCGCGCTCCTGGCGCTCGGCCTTGAGGAAGTAGGGCAGTACGTCGTCGTAGCCCCAGCCACGGTTGCCGAGCTGGCGCCACTGCTCGTAGTCCTCCTTCTGGCCGCGGATGTAGACCAGGCCGTTGATCGCGCTGCTGCCGCCCAATACCTTGCCGCGCGGCCAGGTGATGCGGCGGCCGTCGAGCTCGGGCTCGGGCTCGGTCTCGTAACCCCAGGAGAGCTTCGGGTTGAAGATGTTGCGGTAGTAGCCGGCCGGGATGTGAATCCAAACGTTGCGGTCGGGACCGCCGGCCTCGAGCAGCAGCACGCGCCGCTTGGGGTCCGCGGAGAGGCGGTTGGCCAGCACGCAGCCAGCCGAGCCGGCGCCGATGACGATGTTGTCGAAGACCTCTTCGGACACGCCCCGTCTCCCTGCATGCGGTTCTTCTTGTGTGCCGGCGATGCTAGAGCAAGCCCGCCCCCGAGGGCAACGCCCAGTCAGTCAAGACCGCGTGGCAGCCTTTCCCGCAGCGACCGCGGCCCGGGCGCGGGTCTCGATTTCGGCCCAGTTTTCGGCCGCCAGCAGGTCGGGCGGCGCCAGCCAGGAGCCGCCGACGCAGGCCACGTTCGGGCAGGCCAGGTAGTCGGCCAGGTTGTCCGGGCCGATCCCGCCGGTGGGACAGAATGCGATCTCCGGCAATGGCGCGGCCAGCGACCTGAGCAGTCCGGTTCCACCCAATGGTCCTGCCGGGAACAGCTTGACCAAATCGTAGCCGCGCTCGAACAGCGCCATGGCCTCGCTGGCGCTGGCAACGCCGGGCAAATAGGGCAGGTCCGTAATTTCCGCGGCCTCCAGCAGCGCCGCCGTGTGGCCTGGGCTGACCCCGAAGCGCGCGCCGGCCGCCTGGGCCACGACGATCTGGCTGGGCGCGCGCAGGCTGCCGGCGCCGACCGCGACCTCGGGCAGATCCCGCGCGATCTCGGCGATGGCATCGAGGGCCGCCGGGCTGCGCAGGGTCACCTCGACCAGCCGCAAGCCGCCGGCCATAAGCGCGCGGGCCAACGGGACCGCGTGCTCGGCCCGTTCGAGGGTGACCACCGGCACCACCCGGGTAGTGCCGAGCAGGCGCCGCAGCGCCGCCGAATGATTCGCGAGTTCAGACATTTTATACCTTTGGTATTACGGCTCCATCTCTTCGCGCGGCAACAGGGCGCCGGGCGTCTGGATTACGCGGGCGGCGAGTGCGTGGCCCGCGGCCGCGGCCGACGGTATCGTTTGCCCACGCAGGCGCGCGAACAGGTAGGCGGCGTTGAAGGCATCGCCGGCCGCCGTGGTGTCGCGTACCGTAACGCGCGCCCGCGCCGGGACCTCGACGATCTCCTCCGTGCCATCCGTGCCGATCAGGCAGGGCGCGGCGCCGCGGCGCAGCACAACTTCCGCCGCGCCGGCGTCCAGCCAGCGCCGGACCGCCGCACCCGGCTCGGTGTCGCCGTAGAGCGCGCGCGCGTCCTCGACCGAGGCCAGCACCATGGCGCCGAGGCCGGCCAGGTGCGCGGTCGCGGCCACGGCGGCCGCCCCGTCCCAAAGCGCCGGCCGGTGGTTGGGATCGTAGGCGAGCCGGGTCTTTGGTCCCAGGCCTTCGAGCAGGGCGAACAGGCGTGCCCGCGCGGGCGGCGCCAGGATCGCCAAGCTGATACCGGTGAGAAAGATCAGATCGAAGCCGGCCAACGCGCGCGCCAGGGCCTCGGCCCGTTCGCCGTCCATCAGTTGCCGCGCCGCCGACTGGCCGCGCCAATAGTGGAAGCGCCGCTCGCCCTCGGGGTCGGTCTCGATCAGGTAGAGCCCGGCCCCGGCGTCCGCGATCCGGAACACCAGATCGGTATCCAGCCCCTGCTCGCGAAATGCCGCGATCATGCGGTCGCTTTGCGTGTCCTGACCGAGCGCGGTGACGTAGCTGACCCGCGTGGGGCTGACCCGCGCAGGACCGTCCTCCGCAAGCCGGGCCAGGTAGGCGGCGGTGTTGAAACTGTCGCCGCCGACGCCCAGGCGGAACAGCCCGGCGCCCTCCGGCTCGGGCGCCAGTTCCACCATGCATTCTCCCAGGCAGGCGATTCTCAAAGGCATGCTTTGGCTCGTGATTTCCGGGTGCGAGGGTGCGGGATTCGGCCCCTGGCTGTAAAGCCGCAGATTTCGGCGGATATTCGCCTTTCCGAACGGGCACCGGGTGCGCCCCGGTACCGGGCGGTCGTATTCTATTTCGAAACTCGCGCCACCAAATCCTCGATTGATCGAAGCTGGTTTGTTACACCGGAAGCCATGGCAGGCGATCCCGAGACCGGCGTGCCGGGCAAGAATAGGTGAACAGCGGAGGCGCGCATGAGCCGCGAGGGGGCGATCGGGCGGATCGCCGAGTATTTCGAGAACGACGGATTCTTCGACGACCTGGCGCGCCGGGTCGCGATCCATACCGAAAGCCAGGAGCCGGACCAGCGTCCGGAGCTCTATCGCTATCTCACCGAGGAGATGACGCCTTACCTGGAGCCACTCGGCTTCGTTTGCGAGATTTACGAGAATCCGGTGCCGCGCGGCGGGCCATTCCTGGTTGCCACGCGCCGGGAGGGCGGCGACCGGCCGACCATGATGAGCTACGGCCACGGCGACGTGGTGCGCGGCTACGACGATCAGTGGCGCGAGGGCCTGAGCCCTTGGGTGCTGCACAAAGAGGGCGCGCGCTGGTACGGCCGCGGCAGCGCCGACAACAAGGGCCAGCACACCATCAACCTGGCCGCCATGAAGGCGGTCCTCGAGGAGCGGGGCGAACTCGGCTTCAACGCCATCGTCCT
>CAXMQD010000126.1:0-4925 GCA_964194965.1 uncultured Acidimicrobiia bacterium
AATGGCGCCAACACCTCGTTCGTCAACCGCATCGTCGACGAGGCGTTGCCGGTGGACGAAATTGTCGCCGATCCGGTCCTGGGCGTCGGCGCGCTCGACACCATCCCGCATCCGCGGATTCCGCTGCCGGCCCAGCTCTACTGCGAGACGCGGCGCAACTCGGCCGGCGTCGACCTGTCCGATCCGAACGGCTTGGCGCCGCTCGGCCAAGCCATGGCGGCGGCCGCCGCCAACCCCTGGACCGCGGCGCCGCTGGTCGGCGGGGCGGCGGCGACCGGCGTCCCCAAGCCGGTCCTCGATCCGGCCGATAGCGCGCGCGAGGCCGGGTCCGTAATCGAGGCCACGGCGGACGACGTCGACCGGGCGCTCGCCCTCGCGCAAAGAGCTGCGCCCGAATGGGATGCGCTCGGCGGGGCGGCGCGCGCGGACTGCCTCGTGCATATGGCCGACCTGATGGAGGCCGAGCGCGCCGAATTGCTGGCGCTCTGCGTTCGCGAGGCCGGCAAGACTCTGGCGGACGCGGTCGCGGAGCTGCGCGAGGCGGTCGACTTCTGCCGCTACTACGCGGCCCGCGCGCGGGAGGATTTCGCCGCCCCACAGGTTCTGCCCGGGCCGACCGGTGAGCGCAACGAGGTGGCGCTGCACGGCCGCGGCGCCTTCGCCTGTATCAGCCCGTGGAATTTCCCGCTCGCTATTTTCACCGGCCAGGTCGCGGCCGCGCTCGCCGCCGGCAACGCGGTGCTCGCCAAGCCGGCCGGGCAGACTCCTCTGATCGCGGCGGCGGCGGTGCGCCTGGCGCATCGGGCCGGGGTGCCGGGCGAGGTGCTGCATCTCTTGCCCGGCAGCGGGCCGGTCGTCGGCGCGCCGCTGGTGGCCGATGCGCGCACGGCCGGGGTCGCCTTCACCGGCTCGACCGAGACCGCCAAGGCGATCAATCAATCGCTCGCCGCCCGCGACGGCGCCATCGTGCCGCTCATTGCCGAAACCGGCGGCCAGAACGCCATGATCGTGGATTCGACCGCGCTCCCCGAGCAGGTCGTGCGCGACGTCGTGGTGTCGGCGTTCCAGAGTGCCGGTCAGCGCTGCTCGGCGTTGCGAGTTTTGTTCCTCCAAGACGACGTGGCGGACAAGATGCTGGCCATGCTGGCCGGCGCCATGGAGGAGCTGGTGATTGGCGACCCGGCGCGGCTGTCGACCGACGTCGGACCAGTGATCGATGCCGGCGCCAAGGCCATGCTCGAAGTCCACGCCGCGCGCATGTCCGCCGAGGGCCGGTTAATCCGACGCCTGACGCCGGGGCCGGATTGCGAGCGCGGCCACTTCTTCGGTCCGGCCGCCTTCGAAATCGACGCGCTATCGCGGCTCGAACGCGAGGTTTTCGGGCCGATCTTGCATGTGATCCGCTACCGCGCCGATCGGCTCGATGGGGTGATCGAGGCGATCGACGGCACCGGTTACGGCCTCACGCTGGGCATTCACAGCCGTATCGATTCGACCGTCGAATACATTCACGCGCGCCTGCGCGTCGGCAACGCCTACGTCAACCGCAACATGATCGGCGCGGTCGTGGGCGTGCAGCCGTTCGGCGGCGAGCGCCTGTCCGGCACCGGCCCCAAGGCCGGCGGCCCGCGCTACCTGCACCGCTTCGCCACCGAGCGCACGCTGTCCATCGACACCACCGCCGCCGGCGGCAACGCCTCGCTCATGTCGCTCGGCGAGGACCTGCCGGTGTGACCGGTCCGGTGCCCCGGCAGACATTTAATCGGGTGGCGGTGCCGGCAGATCGACGCCGAAGGTGCGTTTCAGTCCTCGGCGCCCGGCGCGGCTCAGGGTCACGGCGCGGCTGCCCCGGCGCCGTTCCAGCCAGCCGAGCTCCTGCGCCCGAGACAGAAAAGCGGCACCGAGCGCGCCGCCCAGGTGCGGACGGCGCTCGCTCCAGTCGAGACAGCGGCGCGTGAGGGGCCGCCGTCCGGCCTGCAGGGACGCAACGTCAATTCCGAAATCGTCGAGCGCCCGTTCACCCTTTCGGGTTACGCCGAAGCTCTTGTCGCGCACCCGCAGGTAGCCGGAATCGACCAGAGCCCAGGTGACCGCCACGCCGAGGCGCCCGGCCAGGTGGTCGTAGCAACTGCGCGCAAATCGCAAGGCATCATCGCGCGGACCCGGCGGCCGATAGCGCGGCGGGCCAGCTATCGCCAGCACCTCGAGCGCCTCGAGCGCCTGGGCGACCTCGGCACCGGTCAGGCGATAATAGCGATGGCGCCCCTCGCGTTCCACGGCCACCAGTCGGGCCTCGGTCAACTTCGACAAATGAGCGCTGGCGGTTTGCGGAGTCACACCGGCAACGTGGGCGAGTTCGGTCGCGGTCAACGCCACCTCATCCTTGAGCACCGCGAGCATATTGGCGCGGGCCGGATCGCCGATCAGCGATGCGACCTCGGCGATAAAAGGTTCGGCAGTATAAGGTTTGTCGACCATACTTCGATCATAGACGAATTGTTTTTGTAGGACAAGCGGGCGTCGAGCGCCTAGGGTTCGGCTTCACGTCTTGGATGAGGTTGTAGACATGCGGAAATCGGGATCTCACACGGGAGGCTGCCTTTGCGGCGCCGTGCGCTACCGGGTGACCGGGCCGTCGGTGTGGAAGGCGGTTTGTTATTGCGAGAGCTGCACTCGGGCCGCCGGCGCGCCTGCCTTGGCCTGGGCCGGGTTCGAGAAATCACGCTTCGAGTTGCTCGAAGGCGGTCTCGCCACTCACGAGTCCTCGCCGGGTGTGCTTCGAGGCTTCTGCGCGCGCTGCGGCACGACCCTGACCTACCAGAAAAATCCGGCGGTCCTAAACGGCGCGCAGGACGACGTTTACGTCACCACGCGGTCCTTGGACGACCCCGGCGCCTACCCGCCGGACGAACACGTCCAATATGGCGAACGGGTGCCATGGCTTCACGTGGTCGACGATTTGCCCCATCACGAAGGGGTCAGTCGCGAGCACGCCCACCGCCAACTGGCCACGATGACGGAGCGCAAGTAAGGCGGCCGGCGGAATGCAGAACGAGTTTTAGAGTTACGCCGCCTCGGAAACCTTCTTGAAGCGTTCTTCCGCCAGGTGGTCGGCCGCTTCGGAGGTCGGGATGCCGGCGGCCTCGGCGCGGCCGAAGATTTCGCGCAGGGTGTCGTGAATGCGCGCCACGTGGTCGACCGCGGTCTGCTTGTCGTAATCCGGGCCTTCGTGGCTGATGTTGATGACCCCGCCGGCGTTGATCACGTAGTCGGGCGCGTAGAGCACGCCGCGGCGCATCAACTCGATTCCGTGACGCGGCTCGGCGAGCTGGTTGTTGGCCGAGCCGGCGACGATCGACGCTTGGAGCCGTTCGAGGGTCTGGTCGTCGATCACGGCGCCCAGCGCGCAGGGTGCGAAGACCTCGCCTTCGACGCCGGTGATCGCGTCCGGCGCGACCGGCTCGGCGCCGAATTCGTCGGCAACGCATTCGACCGCCGCGCCGTCGATGTCGGTGACCGTGAGCTTGGCGCCGGCTTCGTGGAGCAATCGGCAGAGGTGGTAACCGACGTGGCCGACGCCCTGGACCGCGACCCGCGCGCCATCGAGCGCGTTGCGGCCCAACTTGTGGGTGACCGCGGCGCGGATGCCCATGAGCACGCCGTAGGCGGTCGAAGGCGAGGGGTCGCCGGCGCCGCCGGCGCGGGTGCCCGCGACATGGCGGGTGGCGCGCGCCATCGTGTCCACGTCGTCGACCGAGATGCCGACATCCTCGGCGGTCACGTAAGCTCCGCCCAGCGAGTCGACGAAGCGCCCCATGGCCAGGAACAGCGCCTCGGATTTGTCCTTGCGCGGGTCGCCCAGGATCACCGCCTTGCCACCGCCGAGCGGCAGGCCGGCGAGCGCCGACTTGTAGGTCATGCCGCGCGATAGCCGCAGCGCGTCGGTCAGCGCCTCGGCCTCCGAGGCGTAGGGCCACATGCGGCAACCGCCGAGCGCGGGGCCCAAATTGGTGTTGTGGATGGCGATGATGGCGTTCAGCCCGGTCTCGGCGTCGTGGCCGAAGACCACCCGTTCATGGCCGTCGAACTCGGGGTGGGCGAAGATTGGCATGGCGGCACGCTCCTCAGGTGCCGGCCCGGGCCGGAAACGTGCGCCCGGCGCGGGCGGGCGGTAGATATAGTCTCAATATGAGATCATCTTAAAATAATGTACAATAACAATCACTTAAATGTGCTTAAAAAGACAGAATCATGACCGATCCGGGGCCGCCGCGACCTATTCCGACTCGTCGTCACGAATTTTGCGACATATTATTGCGCGCCGCCTGAGCGACCTAGTCCCGGTCGCGCAGCGCGAGCAGGTGGTAGGTCGCGGCGAGCAGGCGCAGGGCGTCGGGCAGGCTGCCGGGACCGAGTTCGACATGGGACAGGTTGCCGACCAAGTAGAGAGTCGCGCGCCCGGCCGGCGCGGCGGCGGCGAGCGCCTGGCTCTCGGTATAGGGAATGATCGCGTCGTCGCGGCCGTGCAGCAGGATCAACTCGGCGGCGAGGCGCGACAGGTCGGCGCGGCTCAGGTCGAGCGCCATCATATCCGAGCGCACCTTGTCGGGCAGGGCCGCGATCAGGGCCGGCACCGCCCCGGGATCCTTATTGACCAACAGCGCGAGGACCGAGCGCCCCTCCGGTCCCAGGCGTGCGGCGAGGTCGTCCAGCGGCGCGTCGAGGTCGGCCAGCTTGCGCCGCGCCATGGCGTCCAGCAGCCAGCGGTCGCGGTCGTTCTCCAGGCGGCCGGCGTTGGCGCGCAGGAACACCCACTTGCCGAAGGCGTTGGGGGTTTTGCGGCGCCACGGCGCCCGCGGATCCTCCCGGTAGCGCCCGGTGGTGAAGAAAGTGACCGCGGCGGTCATGTCGTAGTAGCCGCCGAC